>JAGREF010000203.1 GCA_020446665.1 Sphingomonadaceae bacterium | reverse complement strand
GCTTGCGATGGTCGCGCTTGGCGGCCTCTTCCAGCCGCGTGAGATGCGCGTTCAATTGCTTCTTGTTGAGCCAGCCCGTGCCATAGATGCGCGTGAGCTGCGCATTCTTCTGGTCGCCGCGCCAATAGGCCCCGGCAACGCGCATCAGCTTGAAGGCATCGGGATCGAGCTTGCCGGTGGAGGGCAGATGCGGGCCGCGGCACATGTCCAGCCAGTCATCGCCTGACCAATAGACCGTCAGCTCTTCATTCTCAGGCAGTTCGCGGGCCCATTCGGCCTTGAAGCTTTCGCCTTCCGCTTCCCATTTCTCGATCAGCTGCTGGCGCGACCATGCTTCGCGGCGGAGCGGTTTGTCAGCCTTGATGATGTCCCGCATCTTGCCTTCGATCGCGGGCAGATCATCCATGCTGAAGGGTTCGCGGCCGGCCGGTGCCTTCACATCGTAATAGAAGCCATCATCCGTCGCCGGGCCAAAGGTGATCTGCGTGCCGGGCCACAACGCCTGCACCGCTTCGGCCAGCACATGGGCATAGTCATGCCGGGCGAGTTCCAGCGCCTCTTCCTCGTCACGGCTGGTCACCAGCGCGAGCTCGGCATCACCTTCAAAAGGGCGCGTCAGATCGCGCAATTCGCCATTCACGCGCGCGGCAATCGCAGCCTTGGCGAGGCCGGGGCCGATGGCGGCGGCCACATCAGCGGGGGAGGACCCCACCGGCATTTCGCGCACAGACCCGTCGGGCAGGCTGATTTTCAGCAATTCACTCATGTCACTCGTCTCTTGTTTCGGCATTGCGACCGTGTGCCGCGCCCATGGCACATGCGGGCGCAAGCCGGAAGGGGCCAGTTATGTGTGACTTTGCGGAAGCGGTTCAAGCATCCAGCCGGTTGGCCCCTGCCGCTGCGCTCATCCGGTGGGTTGCAGCAAGTTTCGTGGAACGCTGTCGGATCGTATCGACGAAGCGCCATTCGCAACTGGCGCGTTCCGGTGTCAGCTCCACTGCCATATAGCCGCGCTGGCTGGTATCGGCCCATTGCAGTTGCCGGTTGAAGGCAACCACGGTGCGAGCCAGCAGCTTGGGATCGAGCCCGCGAAGATAGCTTTCCAGCCCCGGCGAGGTGACCCCCTGCACGGCAAATTCGATACCTGCCGCTTCACCGCCATGGGCCATGTCAAATGCCCAGGCATTATGCGTGTCCCCTGCCAGTGAAATGAGGTTCGCGCCGGCATTCTGCGCGGCGGAGAGCACACGCTTGCGCGCTGCCGGATAGCCATCCCACGCATCGAAATTGCTGGGTAAGCCGGCCTTGCTGGCGAGCGCGGCGGTTTGCAGACGGGCCTTGGCATAGTCCGGTGCCTGTGCGCTGGCGCCTTCCAGCAATTCAGGCGGAGAGGCCAGCTTGCCCATCAGCACTTGCTGCACCAGCACCTGCCAGACCGTACCGGATTTGCGCGAGGCTGCCATGCCATCGGCCAGCCAGCCCAGCTGGTCAGCCCCCAGCATTTCGCGCGACGCGTCCTCATAGCTACCTTCACGAAAGGCGGTGAGCGCGGCTTCCATGGCTTCGGGGGAGGCCTTGCCCTTGATGATATCGCCAATGCTGAACTGCTTGGCGCGCGCGGTCAGGCGGGTTTCTAGCCGATAGAGCGTGGCGAGATTGCCAACCTGATAGTGTGCCCATGGCTCGTCCGAAACCGGCATCCACTCACGATAGGCGCGCATGGCCGCTGCCTTGCGCACCGACCATTCGCCTTCGCTTTCCGGCTGGTGGTTCTGCGCACCATCTTTCCAGCTGTCATTGGCGCTTTCGTGGTCGTCCCATCCGGCAATCATCGGATAGAGCTGGTGCAGCCGCCGCAAATCCTTGTCACCGCGATAGGTGGCATAGCGCAGGCGGTAATCGGCCAGGGCAACCAGCTCATGTTCGGGCCACAAGATGCGCTCAGGCACGGACTGCCCGCGTGACGGGTAATCGCCGCGCGGATATTCGTAGAAATAGTCGCCCAGATGCAAGGTGCAGTCGATATCATCCGCCTGCGTCGCATGGGCATAGGCGTTGAAATAGCCGAAGCCCATATTGGAGCAGGAGAAGACCCCCAACCGGAACCGGCTGACATCGCCTTCGGGCAAGGTCCGCGTGCGCCCGGCACAGCTGGTATCGCCATCGGGCGCGATGAAGCGGTAGTAATACCACCGGCCAGGCTCCAGCCCGGTGGCCCATGCCTTGGCACAGAAATCATGCACCGCATGGGCGCGCACCATGCCGCCCGAAACAATGCGGGTGAATTCGGCATCTTCCGCCAGCTCGAATTGCAGCGCGACCTCGTCCGCCGAGACATAGCGGGTCCAAAGCAACACCCGATCCGCCCCCGGCTCGCCGCTGGCCACGCCATGGGTGAAGCCGGTGCCAAAATCCTGCGCCGCCAGCTTGCCCGCAGCCAGCATGGTGGACAGCCCGCCAAGGCGGAACAGCGAGCGGCGATCCAGCGCCAGTGAGTCGGTCTTGAACATGGTGCAGGCTTAGCGGCGCGCAGAGCCGCTGGAAAGCCAGCAAATGGCAAGGACCCGCGTCACTATGTAAAGGAACATTGACAACGTCAGCGAATCATGTCAAAGGTGCTTTACATGATGAAAAGGGAGCTTGATATGACCCAGGTAAAGAAGGCCTTGCTGCTGGCCAGTGTCATGATCGCGATTGCGCTGCTGGCGGTGTTCGAAATCGTGCCCGATGCCGCCGCGCAATGGGCACCGCTGGCCTTGCTGGCGATCTTCCCCGGCGCATGGCTGGGCAAGAACCGCCAATGCGCAAAGACGGGGTGCTGAGCCATGGGAATTCGCTGGAGCCCGGCCGCCAGGCGCTACACAAGGCGACTGGCCGCCCTGATGGCGATCTATCTCGTCACACTCTTCGCTGCCGTCTGGCTGTTCAAGCATGAGATGGTTTCCGGCACTGCTGCATGGGCGCTGGCCATTGCCCCCGCATTGCCGATCATCGGGGTGTTCTGGGCAGTCATGCGCTTCCTGATCGAAGAAACCGACGAATTCATAAAGCTTCTGCTCGTGCGCCAATGCCTTGTCGCAACCGGCTTTTGCCTGACGATCATGACGGTTTGGGAGTTCCTGCAGAATTTTGAACTTGTACCGCAGGGGAATGGCGGCTTCGGCGCAGCCTTTTTCTGGTTCATCGGGCTGGGCGTCGGCGCCTTGTACAACAAGCTCACCATGGGCACAGCGGGATCCTGCTCGTGAAAAACCGCCTCAAGGTCCTGCGCGCAGAGCGCAACTGGAGCCAGCAGGAACTCGCCGACCGGCTGGAGGTTTCCCGGCAAAGCGTGAACGCAATCGAGACCGGTCGCTATGATCCCTCGCTCCCGCTCGCCTTTCGTATTGCCGGAATTTTCGGCCTGCCGATCGAAGACATCTTTCAGCCCGAATAGGGTGATCGTAAGGACGTGACGATGAAGGCATTGTTTCTCCTCTTGCTGGCCAGCTTCGCCGTGAGCGCCTGCGACCCGCGGGATGATGAAGTTGCCGGGAAGGATCGCGACGAGCCGGTCTCCTTGCCCCAGCTCTACTGATGCAGCCCCTTGCCTGACCCCTGCCCGGCAAGGCATGGAGGCGGCATGAGTGACACACAATTCCACGCCATGGCCGACGGCCGCCAGATCGCCTTCCGCAAGCTGGAAGGCAGCGGCCCCACCATACTGTTCCTGCCCGGATATATGTCTGACATGGCAGGCGGCAAGGCGACCGCTTTGTTTGACTGGGCGCGCGAACAGGGGCGTGCCTGCCTGTTGCTGGATTATTCAGGCTGCGGCGAAAGCACGGGAGTTTTTGCTGAGGGTTCGCTCAGCCGCTGGCGTGACGAAGTGCTGGCACTGGCGGACGCGCATACCAGCGGGCCGGTAATCCTGGTCGGGTCTTCCATGGGCGGCTGGCTGATGCTGCTGGCGGGGCTGGAACTGGCGCAACAGGGCCGCTTGCACGCGCTGGTAGGCATTGCTGCCGCCCCCGATTTTTCCGATTGGGGTTTCTCCGAAGATCAGAAAGCTGCCTTGCGCGCGGGCGAAACCCTCTTCGAAGACAATCCCTATGGCCCCGAGCCAACCCCCACCCATGCGCTGTTCTGGCAGGATGCAGAACGCAACCGGCTGCTCGCTGGCGAAATCCCGCTGACTTGTCCGGTCCGGCTATTGCACGGACAGGACGATGGTGATGTGCCGGTGGACACGAGCCTGCGCCTTGCAGCTGCGCTTCGTTCGGACGACATACAGGTGACGCTGGTAAAGGCGGGCGACCATCGCCTGTCGCGCGATGGCGATATTGCCCTGTTATTGAGGACTGTAGCATCACTATGAGCTGGCCATTCCTGATCCCCCTGATCCTGCAAATCGGCCCCTGGCCGGGTGGCAGCACCGTCTCCGCCCTGCCGCAGGAAATGCGTGACCGCGAAGCGTTGGAGCAGCAAAAGCAGGCGGCAGAAGCCAGCGGGCAGGAATTGAACCTGCGCCAGCAATGTCTGCAACTGGCCAGGACCTCGCCCGTGGCGGGGCAGCAACAGGCCGAAAGCTGGCTGGCGATTGCCACGGGGACTCAAAAGGCAGAGGCTGGCCATTGTCTTGGCTTTGCGCTGAGCCAGCAAGGCCAGTGGAGCGCCGCCGAGCGCGCCTTTTCCGCCGCCCGGATCGAAGCGGACCCGATGGACCGCCCCTATCGCGCCCGACTGGCCGCGATGGCTGGCAATGCTGCGCTGGCAGATGGTGACGCGGCTGGCGCGCTGATCCTGTTCAACGCTGCCGAAGCCGATGCCCGCAGCGGTGGCGATGCCAGCCAGCTGGCCGATATCGCCACGGATCGCGCCCGCGCGCTGGTGGTTGCCGGGCGGATTGATGAAGCGACACAATCGCTGGCCACTGCGCGGGCGACGGATCCGGCCAATGCGCGGACCTGGCTGCTCTCCGCAACTCTGTCCCGCCGCACAGAAAGGCTCGGCGATGCGCAGCAACAGATCGAACAGGCCGCGCGGCTCGACCCGGCCAATCCCGAAGTGGGGCTGGAAGCAGGCGTGATTGCAGTGCTGACCGGGCGCGATGATGCGGCCCGCAAGAGCTGGCAATCCGTCATCGCCATTGCCCCTGACAGCGCAGAGGCATCGGTCGCGCGGGATTATATCGCGCAACTGGACGGGGCGCAGTGATGGTGCCGCTTTCTGTCCTCGATCTTGTGCCGGTGCGCGAAGGCGGCACGCTGAGCGAAGCCTATGATGCGGCCTCTGGCCTTGCCGCGGCGGCGGAGCGGCTGGGCTATGGGCGTTTCTGGGTGGCAGAACATCACGCGATGGATGGTATTGCCGGGGCGGCAACGTCAGTCGTCATCAGCCATATCGGCCATGCCACCAGCACGATCCGCATCGGCGCGGGCGGGATCATGCTGCCCAACCACAATCCCTTCGTGATTGCCGAACAATTCGGCACGCTGGACGCGCTGTTTCCCGGGCGGATCGACCTGGGGCTGGGCCGGGCACCGGGCGCGGGGCCGGAATTGCAGCGCGCCCTGCGCAAGAATCTCAATCAGGCAGCGGAACTGTTCCCCAATGATGTGGTGGAATTGCGCGCGCTGCTGACCGGTGACATCGACTTGCCCGTACAGGCTACGCCCGGTCTGGGCGCAACGGTGGAAATGTGGATGCTCGGATCGAGCCTGTTCGGCGCGCAACTGGCCGCGCGGCTGGGCATGCCCTATGCCTTTGCCAGCCATTTCGCGCCGGACCACCTCGATGCGGCGCTGACCCTCTATCGCCAGCAATTCCAGCCATCGGCCTATCTGGACCGCCCGCATGCGATGGCTGCCATGACCGTGTTCACCGCCGAGACCGACTCCGATGCGGAATTGCTCGCTTCCAGCCAGCAGCAGAGCTTTGTCCGCCTGCGCACCGGCAATCCGGGCAAGCTGCCTCCGCCAGTGGCCGGTTATACTGCCAGCCTGCCGATGCAGGCCAGTGCAATTGGCAGCCCCGCCACCGTGCGCGCAGCGATTGGCCGCTTTGTGGAACGCACGCAGGCAGATGAAATCATCCTGTCTGGCGCAACCTTCGACCCGGCAGCGCGCATCCGCTCGCTCGAACTAACGATGGAAGCGCTGGCGGTGTAACATTCGGGGCGTGAAGTGCGGACAGGCTTCAGCTATGGCTTCTTCCGGAAGCAGTAAATTGCCACTTGGCCAATCGCGCTAACATTTGTATTAATGCTTCACAGACGGGACATATAATAACAATCCCCGCTTAGTCTATTACCGGCTCAGGAGCAGGATATGGCCGCGAAGAAAGCACCCACTACCCCGGAAAAAGGCGGGGGCAACGGGCTCTCGAAAGCGGCTGCCAAGGCGCTTGCTGCTGCGCTGGCGGAGCGCCTGCGTGGCTCTTTGCTGCCGGGCGATACGCCCTTTGGCGAAGCAGCGCTGGGAGAGGCCGCCGCCTTCCTGCTGGACACGGCGGCCATCCGCCAGTCAGGCGAACCGTCGCTCTCGCTGACCACCGCGACGGGCGAAAAGCGCGTGATGCGCATTGCCATCATCAATGATGACATGCCTTTTCTGGTCGATTCAGTGGCGCAGGCCATTGCCGCTCAGGGGCTGGCGATTGACCGGCTTGTGCACCCGGTGGTGCCGGTGCGGCGTGATCCGCAGGGCAAGCTGACGGAAATCCCCGCCGGGTCCAGCGCAGGCGAAGCGCTGGAATCCATGATCTATCTGGAAACGGACCGGGTCGATGCCCGCCAGCGCCGCGAAGTAGAACGCGCGCTGAAGACCGCCCTGGCCGATGTCCGTGCGGCTGTGTCTGACTGGCCGCGATTGCAGGAGGCGATGCTGGCCGATGCCGCGCGCCTGTCTGACGCGGAAGGGGCGGCGCTGCTGCGCTGGTTCAATGACGGGATGCTGACGCAGCTGGGCCATGTCACGCGGCGGCGCGATGGCAGCCAGTCTGCCGTGCTGGGCATTTGCCGCAAGAGCGCGAAGCAGATCCTGGCCGATGCGTCGATAGAGCGCGCCTTTGCCTGGTTCGATGATCCCGCCAATGGCAGTGGCCGCGCACCGCTGATCGTCAAGGCGAACCGCATGTCGAATGTCCACCGGCG
>JAGREF010000202.1 GCA_020446665.1 Sphingomonadaceae bacterium | reverse complement strand
GTGGCGCGCGACCAGATGTTCCAGCTGGGCAAGCATCAGACGACCAAGGGCAATCAGGTTGCGCCGGTCCGTTCCAGCTCGGCGCTGGTCCTGTCTTCCACCAATATCAACCGCGAACGTATCTATGTGCAGCAGCCCCCGATCAGCGCGGTGGGCTATTCCAGTCAGGCCTTCGCTCCGCATTTCCCGCATACAGTGCGCCTGA
Organism: Sphingomonadaceae bacterium; assembly: GCA_020446665.1. GTDB lineage: Bacteria > Pseudomonadota > Alphaproteobacteria > Sphingomonadales > Sphingomonadaceae > JACXVD01. The sequence goes on along the minus strand of JAGREF010000202.1, from coordinate 6,702 downwards.
CCGAGACCAAGACCTGCACCGATTGCCATCTGTCCGAAGCGGATGACAATAATGCGATCATGGCCCAGTTGCTGCTGCTGGGTACGAATTACGTCAACTTCGTTGGGCTGAATGCCTGGACCGGTGAAGAAGGCGGCTTCGAAGCGATCCGCGTGACTGAATATGACGAGCCGCAGGCTGTGCTTGGATCTTACCTGCACAAATATGCCTATCCCGAATATTACCGGCAATTCGTGGACGATAATGACCGCGAATTGAAGGACTGGACCCGCGGGCAGGCGTTTGACGACAATCTGTCGGGCGAGACCAAGCCGCTCGAACAATTCGCCAATGTCCATGAAGGGACCAGCGGACGGGTAGGCTGCCTGCAATTGCGCGGTGAATATATGTTCGTGGCCGAGGGCAAGGGCGGCTTTGCTGTCTATGACGTGGCGAGCATCGCGAACAAAGGCTTCTCCGAACGGATTATCGAAGGGCCTTTCTCAGCGCTCGGCCATGATACGCGGGTGAAGAGCGCCAATGCCACCTGCATGGCGCTGCCCACGGAACAGGCCATCGCCCCGACGCGCAACACGCCGGAAATGCAGGAGATGAACCAGGAACAGCCCTTCCTGCCGATCTATCACTATGCTGCGATCACCGATTCCGAAGAGGGGCTGATCCTCGTCAATGTCGATACGCTTGCGGATGGCGAATTCCGCAACAACAAGCTGAAGCGGGCGGTGACATGGAATGAAGGCGGCGTGCTGAATGGTGCGCGGCACATCCATCTGGCGGGCGAAATCGCCTATATCACCGCAGATCGCGGGCTGGTGGTCGTGGACCTTTCTGACCCGCTCAATCCGCAATTGGCGGCCGTGCGCGAATTGCAGGATGCGCGGGCCAGCGCGATCCAGTTCCGCTATCTTTGGGTCACGGATATGGACGGGCTGAAGCTGTTCGACGTCACCAATATGCGCAATCCGGTGGCGGTGCCCGAGGCGACGATTGAACTCGCCAATGCCCGGCGTCTCTATATTGCGCGAACCTATGCCTATGTCGCGGCCAAGCAGGATGGTCTGGTTATCGTGGATGTGACCCGCCCGATGGCACCCAAGATATACAAGCGCGAAACGTTGGGCGGGCTGATGAATGATGCGGAAGATGTGGTGCTTGGCTCCACCAATGCTTCGCTCTTCGCCTATGTCGCGGATGGGGTGAACGGGATGAAAGTCATCCAGATGACCAGCCCCGACAGCCAGCGCAATTTCTATGGCTTCTCGCCCAAACCGATGCCCGAACTGGTCGCCTGGGCGAAGACCAAGGGGCCCGCAATTGCCATGTCGCGCGGCCTCGCACGGGACCGTGCGGTGGACGAGACCGGGGGGCAGATCGCAATCTTCGGACGGTTGGGCTCGCGTCCCTTTACCCGCGCCGAGATGGAGCGGCTGTTCCTCACTCGTGGTGGCTTCCCCTGGAAGGTCAGCGATGATGTGGATATGGGCGCATGGGTCGGCGGCGGGTCATGGCGCAGTGCTGACAGCGCGCCGGAACTGGAAGAGGCGCAGGGCGGGCAGTAGGCGGGGGTTCAGTTGGTCCGCCGGATCAGCCTCGTGATTATCGGCGCGCTATTCCTGATCGGTGGGCTGTTTCACCTGAAGGATATCGTGCTAGGCGGCTGGCTGCCCTATCGCTTCGCCCCGATCGGGCTGAACTGGTTCTGGACGCTGCTGCTGCCACTGGACCTTGCTGTGGCCGGCCTTATTGTGTGGCGAAAGGTCGCCATGGCTCTGTGGCTTGGTCTTGTGATCATGATCGCCGATGTGGCGATCAATGCCTATGCGCTGATCGGGCTTGGTTTCCCTGCTTTCGCTTACTCGCTGCCTTTGCAAGCGGCCTTTCTTGGCTATTTGCTTGGGGCCATGCCCTTCATCTTGCGCGACCGACCCTAATTCCGCTCCGCGAACATTTCCCGGATCATCCCCTGCAAATGCGGGGTGAAGCTGGCGAGTACGCGCCAGTCGCTCACGCGTTCGTAATGGGTTACCAGCCGCGTCCCGTCCCACCGATGGAGGGCGTAAGTGGGTGGCTCGGTAGTGATCAGGTCGCGTCCGTCAGGCGTATCCGGGTCAATCGGGCGCAGATCCATGGCCACCAGCGGCGCGACAGACGGAGTCACGCCCAGTGGGTGGCCTTCGAACATGGTGAAGATCGGGCGGTGGAGATGCCCGCAATGGATGCCCACGATCTGGCTGTGACCCCGCACCGCCGCAGCAAAGCGGGCGATCCACGGTTCGCTCATGACCGGGTCCATCCAGTCAATCCCGGCGACAACCGGCGGGTGATGCATGAAGATCAGCGTGGGCTGGTCCGGCTTTTCATGCAGCCGGTCACTCAGCCATGCCTCGCGCCGCTCGCAAAATGCACCGCCATGGCGGCCCGGCTCCAGCGTATCGAGCAGCAGGATGCGCAGCCCATCCTTCTCGACTTCATATTGCACGAAACCATCATTGGTCGGCGTATCCGGAAAGGCCGCCAGCAGTCCTTCGCGGCTATCGTGATTACCCACCATGGGCAGCACGGGGAAGGGGCAGGCTGCGAGCAATTCAGCGGTCTTGAGGAAGCTGTCATGATCGCCGTGATCGGTCATGTCGCCGGTTGCCACCAGCATGTCCGGCCGGTTTGGGCCATCCAGAACCCGGGCGAGGGTCGCGCGGAAACGGATGCGGTTGAGCTCCTCCGGCCTTGCGTCAGGCTCGAAGCCGATATGGATATCCGTCAACTGCGCAATCAGCACGTCTATTCCCCACCCGCGCGGCTTGCTGGCCTCTGCTTTGGCAGAATTCCGGCAATCGTCTTTCTGTCCGAAATGCTCTTCTTGTCTTTCCGATGCGGGTCGATGGCTGGCATCAGGCCATTACGCGGATGGTAAGCATGGCACATTGCACAGCTGGAGGGAACATCCGCCTTCTTGTCCGCTTCGCCCATATGGCAATCGCGGCATTGCTTGATCGCGGGCATCAGCAAATCGTCGGCGCTCTTAGACTGACCCGCCAGATGGCAATCGCTGCATTCGGCATCCTTCTCATGCGTCTTGTGATCGAAGAAGCCGCGGATGAAATATTTGTCGGGCAGGTTTACCGGCATCACGCCTGCTCGTGATCCCTTACTGGTCGGGATATGGCAATCGCCGCAGACCCCGCCCCTGGACAGCGCCCGGTTGATCGCGATCAGTCCGCGCTGCGGCTGGCCGAAGTCCTGATAATAGAGCCCGCCACGCGCATATTCACCGGGGCGGCGGCGATCTGTCACGATCGGTCGACGCGGAGCCCGGTCAAGCCGCGCCAGCGCTGCCTGCATCTTGCCGACATCGCCATGTTCCAGCGAACGGAACTGGCCGCCGCTGCTATCAAAAACGAGGCTGTGGCAGGCTTCGCAATCCCGCTCCATCTCGACCGGCAGATAATCGCTCTCATCCTTGTTGAGGCGATGGCAATCCTTGCACTCCATCCCGCCGGCGCCATAGCCGCGCTTGGCCCCGATCCGCATTGCCATGCGCGCCACCCCGCCGCGCTTGTCGAGATGCACATCATGCGGGAAACGCAGCCCGTTATATTCCTTTGGCTGGCTGTCGAGCGAGAGGCGCACCGGGTCTTTCTGCCCCGGCTCTGTGAACAGAACCGCCTTAAACTGTGGGTGAGCAGTGCCGAAATCGCCCGCATTGCCCAGCTCTGTATCGGTCAGGCGCTTGTCCAGACTGTCATGGCAATCGGCGCAGAAGGCCTGCGCGGCTGGTTGCATCTTCGTCTTGCCTTCATGCTCTGTATGGCAGTCCGAACAGACACCGGGGCCGGATTTGCCAAAGGCATGGGCGATATCCCACTGGATCTGGTCCCCCCAGGGCAGCGGGCCGCGAGCAGGGGCCATGCGGTCCGGCTTGGCGTGATCCTCGATAATCGTGTCGATATGTTTCGACAGCTCGCCATGGCAGCTGAGACAGGTCTGGTCCGTCACTGCCTCGAAAGGGGTGACGTGGCAGGCCTCGCAATTGTCCTCCAGCCCTTCATGGGCGAGGCTGAGCGAGCCGGTGCTCCAGCTGGAATCCATCAGCACTGCGCCTTGCTGGTCATAATCCGGCTTGACTGTGTCCCGCGTCAGATGGCTGAAAATCGGCACAGCGAGGAAGGCGATGAGGATGCCGACCAGCGCAACCCATGCGACCACGCGCTTGCTGGGCATGGCGCTGGCTAACGCAAAGCCGCCGACCTTGTCTGCCCGTGCACCTTCGGCTGCTTCTGCAACGCGGATGGAGATGGCAGGCACACCGCCTTCGCCTTGAGAGACAGTGAGACGATAATTGCCAAAGCCCAGTTCGCCGCCGCCGCGCGGGTCGATTATCGCGCTGTTGGTGTGACGCCCTTCGACAGTAAAGCCGAGCGAGCTGACAGCCTCCACCGCCAGCGTCCCGTCTTCGCGCTGGGTAACACGGGCATGGTTGAGCTCTACCGCCAGGTCATCAAGGTGGATTGCATTCGCGGCGTCACGCCCAATACCGAGCTCGCTGCCGGGCATTTCCTTGCGGCGCACGATTTCGCGGCCGCTGGCGGTGACGTCGATGGTCTCGATCAGGAAAGTCATCGCCGCGCCCTCACCAGTAATAGAACACGCTGATAATATGCGCGGTGAGAGCCGCGAGCAGCGCGATGGTTACAGGGATATGGATGAAGAGCCAGACCTCAAGCATGGCCTTGATCTTCATATGACGGCGGATCTGGTCGAGTTGTGTTTTGCGCCGCGCCAGCAGCGCGCGCACGGTTTCCTGCGGGCTATCCTTGCCATGGCTGCCGGAAAAAGCATCCAGCGCGCGGGTGGTGGCGCAATTGCCATAGCGATTGGCGAGCCGGGTCCACAGACCGAAGCCGAACGTATCCTGTTCCAGCGCGGCGATCACTGTATCGGCTTCATGCCGATCCAGCGGCTGCGCGGCGCGGCGCAGCTGGCCGTCAATCGAGGTCAGCGCCTCGACCATCATTTCCGTCGTCATTTCCTTGCGATTGTCGCTCAGCGCCTGTGGCAGAGTGACATAGGCATAGATGCCGTAAATGCCCGAAAGGATCACGATCATCATCAGAACATAGGCCAGCGTGTGGACATTCCAGCCCAGTTGAAAGCCGGTATGCAGGGTGGCGATCACGATCAGCGAGAGGCCGAGATAGACATGCGCGCTGGTCCACGCTTTCAGCGACCAGTGGCCTTCGCTCATATTGCGCTTGCGGATACCCAGCAGCGCGAGCCACACGATCAGCCCTGCGCCAATCGTGCCCAGCGTATAGCCATACCAGGTGCCGCCATTGGGGCGCGGTTGTACGTCAATGCTGAAATAGATGGCTATGGCGGCAATGCAGCTGGCCAGAGCCACCCACAGCCACAGGAATTTCCTGTGCGTCAGGAAGCTGCTGTGATCGGCTGCCCGGCGCTGTTCGATCGCGCTTGCGCCCACCGGCTTTTCGTCAGGGATGGAGGCCATCAGTCGGTCTCCTCGGCAAAGCGGGTGATGGAGAGGAAACGCTCTGGCGAGACGCGGATGGCCGCACCGGTGGGGCAGGCGCGCACGCAGCTGGGGCCGCCTTCAATGCCGGAGCACATGTCGCATTTGATCGCGAATTTGCCGGGCTTCTTGCCCGTTTCCGCTTCCTGTTCCTCCATCTTCTTCTTGCGCCAGCCATAGCTCGGCTCGCCCGGACCGGGGCCTTTGCCAAAGAACAGCCATGACAGCAGCGATGGCTTGGGCGGCGGCTTGGCATCCATGCGGATCACGCCATAGGGGCAGTTGCGCTGGCAATTGCCGCAGCCGATGCAGGTCTCGTCAATAAAGACTTCGCCATCGGGGCCACGCTTGATCGCATTAGGCGGGCAATCGGCCATGCAATGCGGATGCTCGCAATGGCGGCAGGATGTCGGCACATGGAGATGGGCATAAGTGGTGCCCGCTTCACGGTTGAGCCGCGAGAGGCCGTCATGGCTGTCGGCGCAGGCTTTTTCGCAATTGTCGCAGCCCACGCACAGCTTCTCGTCGATCAGCAGCACGTCCGTCGCTTCGCCGATCCCGTTATCGACCAGGAACTGCGCGGTCTGCGAATACATGTCCACCGCGCTGCCGAAACTGTCCTTGCGGCTTTCGACAAATTCATTGGTGGCGCGGCGTCCGGCCATGTCGGCCAGCGCCCGCTCGCGCAATTTCGGCTTGGCATCGAGAACCTTGAGGAATTCCTCGCCCGGCAGTTTCACGACTTGTGATTTTACCGCTGCCTTGACCGTGGCGCTGCGCCTTGACCCGTCGATCACCGCCATTTCGCCGAAATAGGACCCGGCGGGCAGATAAGAGAGGAACACCGGCTTGCCGCCAATATCCTTTTCCACGATCATGGAGCCACGGCGGATCACGAAGATGTCCTTGTCGTCCGCCCCTTCCTCGATCACGACCTGCCCGGCGCGGGCTTCGATCACTTCGGCCTTGTCCACCAGATCGGAAATATCGGCAGGGGTCAGGCCGGAGCCGAACATTTGCAGCAGCTGGCGCTCGATCGAAATGCGGTTGACGGCGCGGCCGACAGATGGCGTGGTGGCAATCAGCTTGAGCGCCGCATTGCGCGAGAATTCGACGCAAATGGTCGGTTCGGCTGCCCGGATGGTGGAGCCGCGCTTGCGCCCGGAAATCAGGCC
>JAGREF010000201.1 GCA_020446665.1 Sphingomonadaceae bacterium | reverse complement strand
CCGGCGTCGCATCCTGCGCTTCGCACCAGCGGCCATAGCTGGGGATCATCCACTGCGCTTCGTGCTTCATTCCCCACATGCTGGCCACCAGCAGGCCCAGTTCTTCCTCCGGCTCCATCGGGCCAGTGGGATGGATATTGAGCGCGCGCGGGTTCGCGAGGCGCGCGACCTTCATCGCGCGCGCGGCCAGCGTCGGGCGAATATCCTCCACCCCTTCGTCAAAGCCGGGGCGCGGGACCGGGCTGATCGTTTCAAAACTGCGCATATGGGTAAAGCGCCGGTCGCTTGCGAGCAGGCGATGCATGCGCGTGGTGCCCGACCGCATCGGGCCGACAATCACCACCGGGCGCTTGATCGGGCGGGCAAGGATTTCTGGATAGCGGGCAAACCAGTCATGCGCCCAAAGCCGGTCCTGCAGCACTTTCTGGAACTGCATCTGCGCGATGAAAGTGCCCGCGCTGTTCAGCCGCGCCTCCCCCTTCAGCGCGTCGATCATCACATCCATCGGCCCTTCGAACCAGTGGTCGCCATAATCCTCCAGCCCGGTGCGCGCCGCCATCCGATCCATCAGCTCGCCCTTGTCCAGCGTGGGCGGGCTCATCAGGCCGGTTTTCCAGCCTGCCCCGATCACGCGATTGGCAAAGCCAATAAAGAGCGTCCGCTTGGGCGGCAGGATTATGTCATCGGTCAAGGAAAGCCCCCGGCAGTCATCAGGAAGGCTGATTTAGCTGCCAGACGGGCGCGCGGATTGTCCACCCCCATGGGCAAAGCTTTTGCAGCCTGTTGCCATTTATCCCCGCCGCGCATAGTCCCGCGCTCATGCATGATATTCGCCTGATCCGGGACACCCCCGAAGCTTTCGATGCCGGTCTCGCCCGCCGTGGGCTGGATCCGGCCTCTGCCGCCATTCTCGATCTCGACACGCGCCGCCGCGCGGTGACGACGCAGATGCAGGAAGCGCAAAGCCGCCGCAATGATGCCAGCAAGGCCATCGGGCAGGCCATGGGCAAGGGCGACACGGAAACCGCTGAGAAGCTCAAGGCTGAAGTGGCTGAGATCAAGCAGACGCTGCCCCAGCTGGAAGAGCAGGACCGGCAATTGGGCGCAGAACTGGAAGATATGCTCGCGCGCCTGCCCAATACGCCTGCCGACGATGTGCCCGACGGCGCGGGCGAAGAGGATAATGTCGAAGTCAGCACATGGGGCACCCCGCGCGATTTCGCCTTCGAGCCGAAGGAACATGCCGATATCGGCCCGGCGCTGGGGATGGATTTCGAAACCGGCGCGGCGCTGAGCGGGGCACGCTTTACGTTCCTGCGCGGCGGCATGGCCCGCCTGCACCGCGCGCTGGCGCAATTCATGCTCGACAAGCATACGCTGGAAAATGGCTATACTGAGTGCAACCCGCCGGTGCTGGTCAATGATGCGGCGATGTATGGCACGGACAAGCTGCCGAAATTTGCCGAGGATAGCTTTCAAACCAGGCTTACTTTAAAGTCAGAGAAGCTTGAGGGCATAATTGAGCGGTTGATTGGAGATGCATTCGTTTCCTGGCAGGATCCCAAAAATGCACTCGCACCAACGTTTGATGATATTGCAAGATCCATTCGCAGACATGTCATGGATACCTACGAGAAAGACGAAGCCGGTCGCCGCTGGCTGATCCCCACCAGCGAAGTCAGCCTGACCGCCTCCGTCGCAGGCCAGATCCTTCCTGACCTTTCCGCTCCCATCCGCCTCACCGCACACAGCCTGTGCTTCCGCAGCGAAGCGGGCGCGGCGGGCAAGGATACGCGCGGCTTCATCCGCCAGCACCAGTTTGAAAAGGTGGAGCTGGTCAGCATCTGCCGCCCGGAAGAGAGCGAAGCCGAGCATGAGCGGATGACCGCTTGCGCCGAAGGTATCCTGCAAGCACTCGACCTGCCCTATCGCAAAGTGCTGCTCTGCACCGGCGACATGGGTTTCGGCGCGCGCAAGACCTACGACCTCGAAGTCTGGCTGCCCGGCCAGGGCGCTTATCGCGAGATCAGTTCCTGTTCCAACACCGGCGCGTTTCAGGCCCGGCGAATGAATGCCCGCTATCGGCCGGAAGGCGAGAAGAAGACCGAATTCGTCCACACGCTGAACGGTTCCGGCCTTGCAGTCGGCCGCACGCTGGTGGCGGTGATGGAAAATTATCAGCAGGACGATGGCAGCGTCACAATTCCGCAAGTTCTGCGCCCTTACATGGGCGGTGTCGAAAGGCTTGAACCCAACACCTGATCCGTTCGACTTGAATACAATTCCAGCAAAGGAGAGTCCCGATGAGCAGCAGTCCGTGGAGCCACAGCCGCAGCGCGAATGTGTCAGACGACATTGATTTCTTCATCCGGGGCGAAGACCTGCAATTTGTCGAGATTGAGCTCGATCCCGGCGAAAGCGCGGTGGCCGAGGCCGGCGCGATGGTTTGGAAAGACGCCAGCGTGGTGATGGAAACCGTGTTCGGTGATGGTAGCGGCGGCGAAGAAGGCGGCTTCATGGGCAAGCTGCTGGGCGCGGGCAAGCGGCTCGTCACCGGGGAAAGCCTGTTCACCACGGTCTTCACCCATCAGGGACAGGGCAAGGCGCGGGTCGCCTTTGCCTCCCCCACCCCCGGCACGATCCTGCCGATCAAGCTCGATAGCGTTGGCGGCACGCTGATCTGCCAGAAAGACAGCTTCCTCGCCGCTGCACGCGGGGTGCAGATGGGCATTGCCTTCCAGCAGAAGATGATGACCGGCCTGTTCGGCGGGGAAGGCTTCATCATGCAGAAGCTTGACGGCGATGGCTGGGTCTTCGTCCAGATGGGCGGCACGCTGGTGGAACGCGAGCTGGCCGCAGGCGAGGAAATCCACGTCGATACGGGCTGCGTGGCGGCCTATACTGCGGGCGTGGACATGGATGTCACCCGTGTGGGCGGGGTCAAGACCATGCTGGTCGGCGGCGAAGGCGTGTTCTTCGCCCGGCTGCGCGGCCCCGGCAAAGTGTGGATCCAGTCGCTGCCCTTCAGCCGCCTCGCCGGCCGCATGCTCGCCGCTGCCGGCCCGCGTGGCGGCCAGAACCGCGGCGAAGGCAGCGTGCTCGGCAGCCTCGGCGATATCGTGATGGGCGGGGATTGATCGCAACACGATGAGAATCCTCCTCACCAATGACGATGGGATCAATGCCCCCGGCCTTGCCGTGCTGGAGGAAATCGCCGCTGAGCTGAGCGATGATGTGTGGATTTGCGCGCCGAGCGAGGAGCAATCGGGCGCAGGCCATTCACTCACTCTCACCCGCCCGGTGCGGATGCGCAAACATGGGGAGCGGCGATTTTCCGTGACGGGCACGCCGACGGATTCCGTCGCCATGGGTCTGAAGCAGGTGCTGGGCGGCAATCCGGACCTGATCCTGTCCGGGGTCAATCGCGGGGCCAATCTGGGCGATGACATCACCTATTCGGGCACCGTCTCTGCCGCGATCGAAGGGGCGCTGGCCGGGGTGCGCGCGATTGCGCTGAGCCAGGTCTATTCGCGCGAAGGCATGGGCGATGATGTGCCCTTTGACGCGGCCCGCCAATGGGGCGTGCGGGTGATCCGGCCCTTGCTGGGTGCGCCCTTGCCCAAACGCACGCTGGTAAATGTAAATTTTCCGCCGCTCCCGGCCAGTGAAGTCAAGGGAATCCGCGTAGTCAGGCAGGGTTTCCACGATTATTCGCGCAGTTCCGTGGTCGAAGGGCGTGACCCGCGCGGCTATCGCTATTACTGGTTTGGGCTGGAAGCGATCGAGCATACGCTCGACCACGGAACAGACCTCGAAGCGATTGACGAGGGGTTTGTGTCAGTCACGCCATTGCAGCTGGACCTGACACACCACGCCTCGCTTGGCGCCCTGGCAGATCGGTTCGAGGGGTAAGCTGGGGAAACGACCCGATGAAACGCGCTTTGCTCCTGCCACTGGCCGCTCTGCTGGTCGCCGCCGGTAATCCGGCCACGGAAACCGAACATGTGGTGACCGAAGGGGAGACATTGGGCGGCATCGCCAATCGCGCCAAGGTTCCGCTTTCCGTAATTGCCGAGGCCAATGGCCTGGCCGAACCCTACAAGGTGCGGATCGGCCAGAAGCTCGTGATCCCGCGCCAGCGTGTGCATACGGTCAAGGAAGGCGAGACCGGTTTCGGCATCGCGCTCCAATATGGCGTCCCTTTCAGCCAGATCGCGATTGCCAACGGGCTGGATGATAATGGCACGGTAAAAGTCGGCCAGCGGCTGATTATCCCGGCCATGGTCAATGCCACACCGCGCGCCGTGCCAGTGCGGACAGAGCCCTATTTCCGCCGCCCGCATGATGGCGCGACGTTGCTGGGTTTCACCATGCGCGCGGATGGCAAGGGGCATGACGGGCTGGATTTTGACGCGGGCGTGGGTGACATGGTGCGCGCCTCTGCCAGCGGCACGGTGATCTTTGCCGGGGAAGAAAGCAGCCGCTTTGGCCGGCTGGTGGTGATCGACCACGGAAATGGCTGGCACACCGCCTATGGCCATCTGGCCCGTATCACCGTGAGCAAGGGCGAAGTGGTGAAATCGGGCGAGCGCATCGGTATTGCCGGTGATGCAGGTATCGCCACAAGGCCGGAGCTCCATTTCGAAATCCGCAAGGATGGCAAGCCGATTGATCCGGCGGGCAAACTGCCGGATCGCCGCAGCGAATGAGCGAACGCGAAGGCCAGATTTTGCCCAAGGAGCACCGGACTGCGCGCGGCCCCGGTTTCAAGCCACTGCGCCGCGCGGTAAAGGTGCCGGTCTGGGGTGACCTTGGCATCAGGCTGGGGCTTGCCCTTTCGCTGATCATGCTAGTGGTGATGATCCATTGGTGGGATCGTGACGGGCTGGTCGATAATCACGATGGCGTCGTCAGCTTTATCGACGTTGTCTATTTCACCATGATTTCCATCACCACGACCGGTTTTGGCGATATTGCCCCGGTCAGCGACAAGTCCCGCCTGGTCGAAGCCCTTATCGTGACACCTGTCCGTTTTGCCGTGCTCTTCATCTTTGTCGGCACGGCCTATAATTTCATTATCAAGCGCAGCTGGGAGAAATGGCGCATGGCCCGCATTCAGGAACAGCTATCCAACCACATCGTGGTGCTGGGCTACGGCGTTTCCGGCTCCGAAAGCGTGGCGGAACTGATCGAACGCGGCACCGATCCCAGCAGCATCGTGGTGATCGACCCGGGTGAAGAGCGGCTGGAACATGCAGAGAAACTGGGCTGCAATGTGATGGCTGGCGATGCCACGCGCGATGACACGCTCAACGCCGTGCGCATTGCAGAGGCACAGAATGTGCTGGTTTCCGCCGGACGCGATGACACCTCCATCCTGATCGTGCTGACCGTGCGACATCTGGCGCCCAAGGTTCCCATCAGCGTGGTGGTGCGCGCGGCGGACAATGAATTCCTCGCCCGGCAGGCCGGGGCGAACAATGTCATCAATCCGGTGCGCTTTACCGGCCTGCTGCTCGCCGGCAGCGCGCGCGGAGCGCATATTTCCGATTATCTCGCTGATCTTGCCTCTGTCACAGGCCGGGTGCAGCTGGTGGAACGCAAGGTCGAACGGGAAGAAATCGGCCGCTCCATTTCCGATCTCGGCTCCGGCGGACGCGGGCTGCGCGTCTATCGCGGGGGCAAGGTGATCGGCTTCTGGGAAGACGAATGCCAGTCCTTGCGTGAAGGCGATATCGTGGTGGAAATCGTCCCCACCGACCGTGGCGAACAGCGCGGCGACGGCCACTTCACCTCTGACGACGCCAAGATCAGCGAAGCAGAATAAACACCCCGCCCATCGCCAGCATACCGGCAATCAGATGGCCTGCATCAATGAGGAAGATCGTCAGACTGCGGCGCAGAAACAGATAATTGATCGCAAGCGCCGGGACCATGATGGTCGCGCCAAAGCCGAATGCCATCATCCAGATCACATGGGTCGGCGGCTGGGTGCGCGCGATATTGTGGCCGAACATGCTCGCCACCACCAGCTCTGCCACAAAGCACAGGCCAAAGATCATCGCCGGATTGCCGGATTTGATCTGTTCCTCGCTCAAGCCGCTTTCCCGCTGCCAGATCTTGCCGAACAGCACCGTGTACCACAGCGCCCCCACGGCAAAGAACGCGACTGCGCCCAGCACCACTGCCAGCCAGTTTACCGGACCCATTGCATGTCTCCCTTCCATCCTAGTCCCGCATTGCCTGTAGCGCAGGACGCCGCGCAGGTGTAGAGGGCCGCGCCATGGCGACGATACCGGATCAGAAGAAAGTGGGCATGGTCAGCCTTGGCTGCCCCAAGG
>JAGREF010000200.1 GCA_020446665.1 Sphingomonadaceae bacterium | reverse complement strand
TCCTATTTCGTGCTCGGCGGCTGGGCGACGCAGACGCTGCAGCTGGGCGCGGAACAAGGGCAGGTTCCGGTCGCCCTGCCCGCTATCGACTATCGCCGCCGTTTGGTTGACCCGGTTCTTGGCGGGACCGTGGAATTTCAGGCCAATTCCCTGCTGATCGCCCGGCGTGACGGGCAGGACACACAGCGTGCCTTTGCCGGGGCACGGTGGGATTTGCGCCGCCTGACCGGGATGGGACAGGTTATCACCCTGACCGGCCTTGTTCGGGGTGATGTCTATCACACAGACAATACCGGGCTGACCGCCACGGCCCTCTATCGCGGCAATCCCGGCTGGGAAACACGCGGCGTAGCGCTGGGGGCTGTCGATATGAGCTGGCCCTTTGTCGGCCAGGCTTTTGGCGGGACGCAAATTTTAACACCGCGCGTCCAGCTGGTTGTCAGCCCGCCGATCCGCAATCTCAACGTACCCAACGAAGATGCCCGCGCGATAGACCTGGAAGATTCGAACCTTTTCGCGCTCAATCGCTTCCCCGGTTATGACCGGATCGAAGACGGTGCCCGCATTACCTATGGCTTTGACTGGCAACTGGATCTGCCCGGCTGGCGGCTGAAAAGCACCATCGGCCGGTCCTACCGCCTCGATAACGAACCACAATTGCTGCCCGACGGGACGGGTCTCAGCTCGCGCTCCTCTGACTTTGTGGGCCGGACAGAAGTTCGCTATCACGATTTCCTGAAGTTCACCCATCGTTACCGGGTGGACAAGAGCAGCTTTGCCATCCGCCGCAATGAATTCGATGCCACGATCGGATCGCGCAAAACTTATGCTGAAATCGGCTATCTCCGCCTCAATCGTGACATTACCACGGTGGAGGATTTGCAGGATCGCGAAGAATTGCGCCTCGCCGGTCGGGTTGCCTTTGCCCGCTATTGGTCGCTGTTTGGCTCCGGCGTATTCAACCTGACAGACCGGAACGAAGACCCCACCCTGACTTCGGACGGTTTTGAGCCCATTCGCACCCGCCTCGGCGTGGCCTATAGCGATGATTGCCTTGAATTCGGCGTCACCTGGCGACGTGATTATGTGACGGCTGGCGATTCCCGGCGCGGCAACACGTTTCAGCTCCAATTCCGCTTGCGGACGCTCGGTTTTCGCTGATTGGCAGGCGATCAACAGCAAAGCGCGGGGATAGGCTGATCTCTGCAATTGGCAGCCGGGTACAAACACGCTATCCGCGTGTCACTCAGCTTGGGTTAAGCCATGGACGGGCATCCGGCGGGGGATTTCTCGGGCGCGCTTTCGCGCCGCAAACGGACTGAGTGCGTGATTTACAAGATCAAGACAAAACTGCTTGCCAGCCTGGCCATTTGCGGCCTCGTGACTGCTCCCATCGCTGCGACTGCACAGGGCACCGGCAATACGCTGGGCATCCCGGACAATTTCACGATGATGGGGCAGAATGATCCCAATGTCCGCACGGCCACCGCCGTGGTCAACGGGCAGGTCATTACCGGTACCGATATCGACCAGCGGGTTGCGCTGGTCCTCGCTGCCAATGAGTCGGCACTTTCGGCAGAGGAATTGCAGCGGCTCCGTATGCAGGTGCTGCGCAATTTGATCGACGAAACGCTGCAAATCCAGGAAGCGCGCGCGCAGGAAATCGAAATCCAGCAGGCTGAAATCGACCAGACCTATGCCCGTGTCGCTGCCCAGAATTTCGGGCAGGATACGAAGAAGATGGACGAATACCTGATCAGCATCGGGTCGTCTGCCGCTTCTCTCAAGCGCCAGATCCATGGCGAGCT
>JAGREF010000199.1 GCA_020446665.1 Sphingomonadaceae bacterium | reverse complement strand
AGCCGTTTTGCCCGCCGCCGGGCCACCATCAAGCGCCATACAACGCCTGAGACAAGGTAGCCAATCGCGGCCCCGACAATGGCGAGGATAACAAAGCCAAAGGCAGTCACCCCGGCCAGCTCGCCCAGTTCGAAGAACCACGACCAGCGACCGCTGTCGATCTCCGCCTGCGCAGCACCGCCGGATGCCACCGCGTCAATTTTCAGGACAAAGCTACCGACACGGTTGGCCACCACCGCCCAGAAAGGAAAGGTGAAGGGGTTGGTGATGAAAGTCACCAGCGCCGCCAGAGGAACATTAGCGCGGGCAGGAAGTGCCATGAACGCAGCGAGGAAAATCTGCCCGATGGGGATAATGAACCCGGCAAAAATTCCCAAAGCCACACCGCGCGGCACGGAGCGGCGGGTAAATCGCCACAGCTCAGGGCTGAGGAAACGATGCGCGATGGGCGCAAGATATTTGTTGCGCGCCATTTCCTCCCGCGTCGGCATATATTTCCGAAACAGGTCAGCAGCGAGAGTCTTGGAGCGCCAGTTAATCATGATTCGCGCGCCGCATTGCGCCTGTGCCCTGCGAATCGCAAGGGTGCGGACGAGCATTCATGGCAAAAATCGGGCAGACTGCGCATCATGCCAATATGGTTAGCATGACAGCGATAACCAGCGGGTGAATAGGCCAGCCTGTAATTTGGCCCCATCAGCGCAAAATACGCGCGGTGCCTACCCTTTTTCGCGCATCAGCCGCGCCTTGTCCCGCTTCCAGTCGCGTTCCTTGATCGACTGGCGCTTGTCATGTGCCTGTTTACCCTTGGCCAGCGCCAGCTCAACCTTCGCCTTGCCGCGTGAATTGAAATAGATGCTGAGCGGGACGAGCGTCATCCCCTTGCGCTCAACGGCACCGGTCAGCCGCTCGATCTCGCGCTCATGCAGCAGCAATTTGCGCGGGCGGCGCGGTTCGTGGTTGAAGCGGTTGCCGTGGCTGAATTCGGGAATGTTGGAATTGACCAGCCACACTTGCCCGTCGCGCAGCTCGGCATAGGATTCCGCAATTGTGCCCTCGCCTGCCCGCAGGCTCTTCACTTCCGTGCCTTGCAACTGGATGCCGGCCTCCAGCGTATCATCGATATGATAATCGAACCGCGCACGGCGATTTTCCGCGGCGATCTTCTGCTTGTCGAAAGTGGCGTGTTTCGGGCGAACCATGGTGGCGCGCATGTAGGGCTTGAAGTGTGGAAGGGGAAGCCCCCGCCTTCACTGCGTATTCCGCTTGCCTTTTGCGGCCAAATCGCGCCGATTGCTTTACCGCTGCAAAAGGGCATGTGCACAATGCGAAGTGAGTCTTTCGAAATTGGTGGTGAGCATGTGCCGCCTGGCGAAGCCCGGACGATTTCGATCCCGATCAGCTATCTGGCAGTGGGCCTGCAGGCCGCGCTGGAACTGCGTGTGCTGCATGGCGCAAAACCGGGGCCCGCCCTGTTCATATCTGCCGCGATCCATGGGGACGAGATCATTGGTGCGCCCATGATCCAACGGCTGCTGGCACAACTGGATCCGGCTGCCATGGCCGGAACGCTGGTTCTGGCCCCGGCGGTGAATGTCTATGGCTTCATGCAACATAGCCGCTATCTGCCTGACCGGCGCGATCTCAACCGCTCCTTCCCCGGCAGCGAAGGCGGCTCGCTGGCGGCACAGCTTGCGCATTGTTTCCTGAGCGAAGTCATCGACCGTTGCTCGCTGGGTATCGATATCCATTCGGCGGCGGAGCACCGCTATAATCTCCCGCAAATCCGCATTGCGGCGGGCAATAGCAAGCTGGTGGAACTGGCCATGGTATTCGGCGCCCCGGTGATCGTGGAAAGCCCCCTTCGCAGCGGCTCCATGCGCGCACTGGCGCAGGATCGCGGCGTAGACATGCTGCTTCTGGAAGCAAGCGAAGCCTTGCGGTTTGACGATTTCTCGATCCAGTGCGGGGTCAGCGGGATCATGCGTGTGCTCGCCCATATCGGAATGATCGAGCCCGAAGCAGAAGCGCCGCATGTTGCCGTGCCGCTGCGCGCGAACAAGACCAGCTGGGTGCGCAGCCCGCGCGGCGGGGTGGCTCTGCTGGCCCGGAAGTCTGGCGATATCGTGCGCAAGGGGGATCTGCTGGCCAGTGTCAGCGACCTGTTCGGCGAAGATGCGCGTGAAATGGAAAGCCCGGTGGACGGCATCGTGATCGGCCATGCCACACTGCCCGTGGTCAATCGCGGCGATGCGCTGTTTCATATCGCCCGGCTCGACAATATCGAACGCGCCATGGAAGCGATGGAATCCCTCACCGACGCCATTCTCGCCAGCGAACCGCTGGGCGTGGCGGAAATGCTGCTGGACGAAGACGAAGTGATTTGAACTAAATTTGTATCAGTACAAGCCTGCTTGCAATCCGGCTTCTCCTCTCCGATGCTGCTGAAAGAGAGGGGATATTTTGATGCATTCTGATCGCAGGACATTTCTGGCAGGAATGGCGGCCACGCCCCTGCTGGCGGCAACCAGTGTGCAGGAACCCGTCACCATATTCGAAGCGCGCAAGGTGGTAACGATGGAGCGCTCGCTCCCCGCCGCTCGCTTTGTTGCGGTTGCCAATGGCATCATCCTTGGCGTTGCAGACCGGCTGGAAGCACTCGCCCCCTGGACGCAGGGGCGCACCGTCACAGTGGAACGGCGTTTTGCCGACAAGGTCCTGTTCCCCGGGCTGGTCGATCCGCATATTCACCCGATGCAGGCAGCGGTGATGCTGAACCTGCCCTTCCTCGCGCCTGATGATTGGCACCTGCCCAGCGGTTACTGGCCCGGCATTGTCGGGCAGGATGCATGGCGAGCGCGGCTCAGGAGGCTGGTGGCGGAGGACCAGTCCAACCCGCTGGTCTGCTGGGGCCATCACGAGCTGTTCCATGGCCCGCTTGACAAGGCTGTGCTGGATGAGATCGCACCCGACCGTCCGCTCTTTGTGTGGCAGCGCAGTTTCCACGACATCTATGTCAACAGCACCGCGCTGGAAAGCATTGGTCTGGGCACGGCGGAAAGCTTTGCTGCCGCCCTCGCCGCCGGGAATGCCGACCCGCATCATTCGAGTTTCGAACGCGGCGTCTTCTCTGAAACCGGTTTGCTGGTGGCACTGGGCAAGTTGCAATCCGTGCTGTTGTCTCCGCAGCGAATGGCGAAGGGGTTTGCCGATCTCGCCACCATGATGCGCCAGCGCGGCGTGACCACAACCAGCGATATGGCGACCGGAATTTTCGCCCGCTTCGATATAGAGGCGGGACTGATCGCGCGTGGGTTTGGCGCGCCCGGTTCCAGCGCGCGGGCCATGCTGATGCCGATGGCTGTGGAACTCATGCAGGTGGAGGATCTGGACGGCTGGCTGGCTGATAAGCGCGCCAAATTCACCAATGCCAATGTCGGGCTGGATCGGCGGGTGAAGCTGCTCGCCGACGGGGCCTTTTTCGCACAGAACATGCGCATGGGCGCCCCCGGTTACAGCGACGGGCATATCGGCAAATGGATAACTGAGCCGGCCGATCTGCGCGCGCAGGTCAGCCGATTGGCCGGGGCTGGCTTTGCTCTGCATATTCATGTGAACGGCGACGAAGGCGCAGATGAGGTGCTTTCCGCCCTCGCCCGATTGCCGCAGGCAGCGCTGCACAAGGTCACGCTGGAACATCTTGGCTATTGCACGGAAGCACAGGCCCGCGAAATTGCCCGCATGGGGCTGATGGTCTCAGCCCAGCCCAACTATATCCGCGTGTTGGGCAAGGCCTATTCAGAACATGGCCTGGGGCCAGACCGCGCCGCGCTGATGAACCGGCTGGGATCGCTTGAACGCGGCAATGTCCCGCTTGGTCTGCACAGCGATTTCAACATGGCCCCGATTGATCCCTTCTACCTCGCCTGGATCGCCGAAACGCGCGAAGGGATCGACGGCACCGCCCGCGCCCCGGAGGAGCGGCTCAGCCGGGCAAAGGCATTGCGCGCAATCACGATAGAAGCCGCGCAGGTGATCGGGATGGACGGCAGCATTGGTTCAATTGCTGCAGGCAAGAAAGCAGACTTCACTGTACTCAACAGCGATCCACATGACGCGCCGGGCGATATGCTGAAAGAAATGCCGATTGCCGCAACAATTTTTGAAGGGCGCGTGGCAGAGGGGTGATTTTGCCTGATCCGGCAGTTCAAAAACGGCTTGCGATAGCGCACCGATTTGTCCATCAAATCCGATAGATATGAGGAGAGGATATTTGTCGGCATTGCTTCAAACAGCTGGGATTCAAACAAATATGGCGCATTTTGCGCGCGCATTTCTGACCCTGGTGGCGTTGTTTGCTTTTATGCCAGCGTCAGCGGAAGAGCCTGTCCCGCTCGAAGCTTATGGCGAACTTCCGGGCATCAGCGATGCGGCAGCTTCGCTCACCGGACGGAATGTCGCCCTTATCGGCACCTTCAACAACGCGCGACACATCATCGTGGTGGACGGCAATATGAAGCCAGTCCTTATCCAGCCCACAGGCGCCATCAAATTTCGCGGATTTGAGTTTGTCGGGGATCATTCGCTGCTATTCTTCCGCAGCGAAACTGTCGACGTGACAGGTTTCACCGCCGACAAATACGAACTGATGCAAGCTCTCGTTCTGCCTTTGGGCCAAGACCTTGAAATCTCCGCAATCTTTGCCAAAGACAGACATCTGGGGAACGCCGTATTCGGATCGCACGGGCTGCGGCTGATCGACGGGAGATGGACAGGCTTTTTTGGTGCGCTGGAAAACGAGCGCACAGGTACTGGCGAATATTATTTTGGTCATGGGCGCCCTGCGCTCTATGCAGTCGATCTGCTGACAATGAAATCGCGTCGGATAGCCAAGTCACCGCCGGAACAAACGCGACGGGACTGGCTGGTCGATGCCAATGGGGCCGTTGCCGCCACTTTCGATATCTCGCGCGAAAGCGGTAATTGGACGATCAAGAATTCCGCCTACAAAATTATCGCCAGCGGTTCCCATCCCAAAGGCGGGGCCGGACTGGTCGGTTTTGGACCAACCTCTGCGACGCTCATCTACAGTGCCGAAGATCAGGAAGGCAAAGGGCATTGGTTTGAAGTCCCAATTGCTGGCGGCGAGGCAAAGCCATTTCTCGAAGATCTCGACATTGTTCGGACATATTGGAATCACCAGACTGGCGAATTGTTGGGCTATCTTGAGGATGGCCCTGGCAAGGCACCGGTTCTGTATGACCCTGAGCTGCAAAAACGCGCTGCGAAGACGCTCAAGACCTTTGCCGGGTTCAACCCGAGATTGATTGATTGGACACCCAATTTCGACAAGGTAATCGTCCATACCGATGGCAAGGGTGATAGCGGCACATGGTTCCTTGTCGACCTTGAGACCAAACGCGCCGATGCGCTTGGCTATGATCGCCCCACCATCAATCCTGGCCGGGTCGGCCCCATCTCCACTGTCAACTATGCCGCGCAAGACGGGCTGGAGATGGACGGTATCCTTACGCTTCCTCCGGGCCGCGAGGCGAAAAACCTGCCTGTTGTAATGCTACCGCATGGCGGGCCACATGCTCATGATACGGAAAGCTTTGATTGGTGGGCACAAGCATTCGCCTCGCGCGGCTATGCTGTGTTCCAGCCCAATTTCCGTGGCTCGACAGGGCGTGGGGCAGCGTTTGAACAAGCTGGCTACGGCCAGTGGGGTCTCAAGATGCAGACCGACATTTCTGACGGGCTGGCAATGCTCGCAGAAAAGGGGATCGTCGATCCCAAACGCGCTTGTATTGTCGGGGCAAGCTATGGTGGCTACGCCGCTCTGGCAGGCGTAACATTGCAAGACGGGCTGTATCGCTGCGCTGTTTCGGTTGCCGGGGTTTCCGATATCAATTTGATGTATCTGACCGACAACCGCGAATCCGGTGGCAACAAGCTGCTCAAACGCTCGCTGCTGGAAGAGCTAGGCCCGCGCGATGGATGGGCTGCCGTTTCTCCTCGCAAACAGGCAGAGCGGGCCAATGCACCGATCCTGCTGATCCATGGCAAGGACGATACCGTAGTCCCCTTCCAGCAAAGCGCAAAAATGGCAGACGCGTTGAAGGATGCGGGCAAGCCTTTCGAATTCGTGACCCTGCAGAGCGAAGATCACTGGCTGTCACGCGCAGAAACGCGCAAGCAGATGCTGAAGGAAGCAGTGGCCTTTGTGCAGAAGCACAATCCCGCAGATTAGCAGCTTCGCTTACACCAGCCCCGCATGTGCCAGTGCCGCATCCACTGCCTTGCGGGAGGCTTCGCTGGCCGGCACGATCGGCAGGCGTACTTCGTCGGTGAAGCCTTCCATCACTCTGCTCAGCGCATATTTGGCCGGAGCAGGCGAAGCATCGCTGAACATGGCATAGTGGAGCGGGAACAGGCGGTCGTTGAGCTCGCGGGCTTTTTGCAGCTCGTTTGCGGCAATCGCTTCGTGAAATTCAGCGCAGAGCGCAGGCGCGACATTGGCGGTGACGGAAATGCAGCCCTTCCCGCCCGCAGCGGAGTGCGGCAGCCACAATTCATCATTGCCTGATAGCTGGCAGAATTCGCGCCCGATCCCCATGCGGTGATCTGCCACGCGCGACAGATCGCCGCTCGCATCCTTGATCGCGACGATCCGGTCCGGATATTTTGTGACCAGTTCGACCACCGTCTCATCTTCGAGGTCCGTCACTGTGCGTCCCGGCACATTGTAAAGAACGATGGGCAAATCACTGCTTTCCGCCAGAAAGCTGAAATGCGCGATCAGCCCGGCCTGGCTTGGCCGGTTGTAATAGGGCGCAACGCACAGCCCCGCCGCCGCACCTGCCTTTTTCGAGAAATTCATGTGCAGCAATGCATTGCGCGTATCGTTGGAGCCGCAGCCCGCGATCACCGGCACACGTCCGGCGGCCTGTTCAATGCAAACCTCGATCACGCGGTGATGTTCGGCATTGGACAATGTCGATGCCTCCCCCGTCGTGCCGCAAGGGACCAGCGCCTTGCTGCCCTGCTCTATCTGCCAGTCAACGAGTCGGCGAAAGGCGCCTTCATCAAACGTCCCGTCGCGAAAAGGAGTCACCAGAGCTGGAATTGAGCCCGAAAACATTGCCGTTCACCCTGCACTTGTCCCATTATGCAATCCCGCTAAATGTTGCGCGCTGCACGTTGGAATTGATCGTTCAGCGCTTGATAAGGAGCCTATGGCCAGAATGTCCAGCATGGACCGTATTTCCCTGACCGCAATTGCATTTGCATCGCTCGCAATTTCCGGATCAGCGCAGGCCTCGCCCGCTGCTCCGATCAATCCTCCGGCCAGCCTCCCGGTTGTCGCGAGTGAAGCCGGTGGAACCGTGGCGGCTGACTGGGATCAGGCGCGCGCCGATCTGGTTGCGCAGGCCCCCGGCCGCATGGCCGCTGCAATCCAGCGGTGGGAAGTGCTGACCGGTGGCGGCACCTATGATTTCGGCACCTATGCCAGTTTCCTGACCCGCTATCCCGGTTTCCCGAAGGAAACACTGCTGCGCCGCAAGGCGGAAGCACGGCTGGACAGTGAAGCTGTGCCGCCGGAACAGCTGGTTGCCTATTTTGAGCGTATTCCGCCGCTCACCAACCCGGCACGGGCGCGCTATGCGCTGGCGCTGGCGAGTTTGCAGCGGCCCAACGCACTCGAAGTTGCGCGCGCAGCGTGGCGCGGCGGGGAAATGAGCGGCCCGACCGAAGCCTATCTGGTAGGCCTGTTCGGCGGCCAGTTCAGCGAAGCGGACCATGCGGCCCGCATGGATGCGCTGCTGTGGCAGAACGAGCAGGAGGCGGCCGCACGTCAGGCCATCAATGTCGGCCCGCAAGCACAGTCGATGGCGCTCGCGCGGCTTTCGCTGCTGAGCGGGGCTCTGCCCGAGGCAAACGGCCTGCCCGTTCCCGCCAATGCGATGCAGGATCCGGGTTATGTCTATAATCTTGTCCGCTATTACCGGACCAGAGGACAGTCCGGCAGCGCCGCGAACCTGCTGGCCAACCGCCCGCAATTCAATCGCCTGCCGCATAACGCAGAAGCGATGGTGGTGGAAATGCTGCGCGTCGCGCGCGAAGGCAGCGCAAGCGATGCCGCGCGCATTGCCGGCTCTGTCGACGATCTGTTCGCCCCCGGCACCGATATCCGCAACGAATCCTACCGCACGCGCGATGACTATACCTCGTTGATGTGGCTGGGCGGGACCAAGGCGCTGTGGACCTTGGGCGA
>JAGREF010000011.1 GCA_020446665.1 Sphingomonadaceae bacterium | reverse complement strand
CGAGGTCTATCTGAAGGATCAGGCCGCGCTGGATCGCTATCTGGTCGATGCCGGGCTGCACGGCCGCGTGCTGGAAGCAACCGGCGGTGCCCGGGGGGAAGGCGAATTGCGCGCGCTGGTGGACCATGCGCTGCGTATGCGCAACCTCATGGCCTTTGTGGCGCGCAAGCATGATCCGGCGCTGATCGAACAGATGGCTCTGGCAGGCGCGCTTGACCCCGATCTTTCACCCGAACAGCGCGAAACAGCCTTGAAGCTGGCTGCCGAGCGCATGCAGATGAGCGATAGCGAAGCGAAATGGAGCGCGCATCTGGCGAGTGACGGCAGCGCTGCCTTCGAACGGCTGTGGCGCGGTGTCACCGATGCCTGGCTGATCGAACCGTCATTCATCGCCAGCGCCGAAGCGCGCAAACTGCATAGCCTCGCCAGCGAACAGGCCGAAGTCTATGCCCGTCCCGCCATGCTGGTGCGCGCCGGTGCCGCCGATGCCGTGCAGGATGACAGCGAAGACGGCGAAAGCGGGGCCGTGCTGGCCGGCGGCAATGCCATCACCCGTCCCACCCAGCTGCTCGACAATGTGCTGGCGGTGGGGCGCAAGGGTCTGTCCATCCAGCGCTACAAGGGGCTGGGCGAAATGAATGCCGAGCAATTGTGGGAAACCACGCTCGATCAGGACAATCGCGCGCTGCTGCAGGTGAAGGTCGAAGATGCCGATGTGACGGATGAAATCTTCACTCGCCTGATGGGCGACGTGGTCGAACCGCGCCGTGAATTCATTCAGGACAATGCGCTGAACGTGGCCAATCTCGACGTGTGATCCAGAACGTCGGCCGCAAGGGAGACTGACTGCCCATGGACGCCGAACAGGAAAAAGAGGGAATCGAAAAGGGCGGTTTCGTCCTGTTCCTCGCGCTGGTCACGCTGGCTTTGCTGGTGGTCATCGCGCCATTCCTCTCGCCGCTGCTTTGGGCAATGCTGGCGGCGATCATGTTTCAGCCGATGTACCAGTGGTTCCTTTCCCGCCGTCCGGGTAAGGATAATCAGGCTGCCATCGCCACTTTGCTGGTGATCTTCTTCGCAGTCATCATCCCGACCTTTCTGGTCGGCAGCGTGGTGGTGGAACAGGCCGCCGGGGTGGTGAAAGCCTTTCGCGAAGGGAATTTCGACGTGACCGGCTGGGTGGATGAAATCTATTCCGCCCTCCCCTCGCGCTTGCGGACGGAGCTGAACAGTTCCGGCCTGACCGACCTCACCATGCTGCAGCAAAAGGCGCAGGATTTCCTGAAAGAAAGCGCCGGGCTGATTGCCCAGCAGGCCGTTGCGATTGGCGGCAGCGCCTTTGGCTTCGTGCTGGCCTTTGGCGTGTGTCTCTATGTCACCTATTTCCTCCTGCGTGACGGCACGAAGATTGGCGAAGCCGTGCTGCGCGGCCTGCCGCTGGACCGCCACATCGCTGACCGTCTGGCAGAGCGTTTCCTGGGCATTGTCCGCGCCACGATCAAGGGATCGGTGGTGGTCGGTATTGTCCAGGGCATTCTCGGCGCGCTGACATTCTGGATCGTTGGCATGCCCTCTGTTGTCCTGCTGGGGTTGCTGATGGCGATATTCTCGCTGCTGCCCGCTGTGGGGACCGGGATTATCTGGGTGCCGGTGGCTGTCTGGCTGCTGGCGACTGGTTCCATCTGGGAAGGTGTCGTCGTGATCATTTCCGGCGTGGCGGTGATCGGCATGGCGGATAATGTCCTGCGGCCGATATTGGTCGGCCGCGATACTGGCATTCCCGACTGGATCATTCTGGTCACCACGCTGGGCGGCATCGCGACGCTGGGCCTGTCAGGCATTGTGCTGGGGCCGGTGGTGGCCGGGCTGTTCCTGGCCGGATGGTCCATCCTGCAGGAACATCACCAAACTCACACCGCCCTGCCCGATGCTGGCGAATGAGCCCGAAAATCACACCCCAAAGCCAGCAGCAACAAGTCGGAATGCTCATCATAGCGGGCGTGCTGGCCACATCGATCCCGCAATTCCCGCTGGGCAATTACGTGATCTATCCCTTCACCATTCTCACCACCTGGTTCCACGAAATGGGCCATGGGCTGATGGCCCTGATGCTGGGCTGGGACTTTGAACGGCTGGTGATCTACCCCGGCGGATCGGGCATCGCGGAAAGCTATGCCCCCCATGATGCAGGCAGGATCGGGCGCGCACTGGTTGCCATGGGCGGGCCGCTCGGGCCGAGTATGGTCGGAGCCATGCTGATCCTTGCCACCCGCAAACATAGTCACTGGAAACCGGCTCTGTTGCTGCTGGCCGGAGCGCTGGTGCTGTCCACCCTGATATGGGTGCGCAGCGCGGTGGGGCTGGTAATGCTGCCGCTGATTGCCGTCGCTCTGGTCGCCCTCGCATTTCGGGGCGGGGCGGCATGGCAGCGGTTTGGCCTGCAATTCCTTGGCGTGCTGGGCGCGCTCAGCATGTTCCGCGACTGGGATTATCTGTTCAGCAGCCATGCGATGATCGGCGGGCAGACCATGCTGTCAGACACCGGCGCCATGGCAGAGGCGCTGTTCCTGCCGCATTGGGTGTGGGCCATAGTCATCATCGCCCTGTCCGGCCTGATGGTGGGGGCCAGCCTGAAATATGCGCTGGTGGAAGACGGCAGAGCACAGGGCTGGGCATGAGCGAATATGACGCCATCATCCTGGGCGCAGGGGCCGCCGGTCTGTTTTGCGCGGCCACCGCCGGTCAGCGCGGGCGGCGAGTGCTGCTGCTGGAACGGGCGGAAAGTCCGGGCAAGAAGATCCTGATCTCCGGCGGTGGACGCTGCAATTTCACCAATATTGGCGCGGGGCCGGGCAATTATTTGTCTGCCAATCCACATTTCGCCAAGTCAGCGCTGGCGCGCTATACACCGCGCCACTTCCTCGATCTGGTCGAAAAGCATGGCATTGCCTGGCATGACAAGACGCTCGGCCAGCTGTTCTGCGATGGCTCTGCGCGGCAGATCGTCGACATGCTGCTGGAAGAATGCGCAGCGGGCGGAGTGGAACTGCGCTGCGGGCAGGAAGTGGCCAAGGTCACGCATGACGGCAGCAATTTTACTGTCACCACGCAGCAGGGCAGTGCCCACGCGCCGCAACTGGTGATCGCGACCGGCGGGCCTTCCATCCCCAAAATGGGTGCGAGCGATTTCGCCTATCGGCTGGCGCGCCAGTTTGGCCTGAAGGTTGTCGAGCCGCGCCCTGCCCTTGTCCCGCTTACGCTGGGCGGAGATGACGTGCTGTTCCGCGAACTGTCTGGTGTGTCCGCCCCGGTGGATGCGACCGCGGGCAAAGTGACCTTCCACGAAGCGGCCCTGTTCACCCATCGCGGCCTGTCCGGCCCCGCGATCCTGCAAGTCTCCAGCTACTGGAAACCAGGCGAGCCAGTGCTGATCAATTTCCTTCCCCACATGCCGCGCGACTGGCTGCTGCAAGCCAAGCGGGACAATCCGCGCGCCACGCTGAAATCACTGCTGCGCGACCATCTGCCGGAGCGGCTGGCTGCCACGCTGGCGGAACGGCTGGGGCTGGGAGTCGAGCTCGGCAATGCGCCCGACAAGGCGCTGCGCCGCGCAGAGGAGCAATTGCGCCGCTGGGCCTTCCACCCCAATGGCAGCGAAGGCTTCGCCAAGGCGGAAGTGACCGCTGGCGGGATCAGCACTGCCGAATTGTCCTCGCAGACGATGGAAGCGAAGAAGCTTCCCGGCCTGTTTGCGATTGGTGAAGCGGTGGATGTGACCGGCTGGCTCGGCGGGTATAATTTCCAATGGGCCTGGGCCAGCGCCCATGCGGCCGGACAGGCGCTTTAAGCACTATCTTTCAGCGAAGCAAAAACCTGCGACAATTCATCGAAATCGCTACGCACCTGATCCAGCGTCGCCCGTTCAAAATGCACGACATTGTCGAGGATCGCGCGCTTGGCATTGGCATACATATTGGTCAGCACATCGGCGAGCGGCTGATTGCGATCCACCCCCATTTCCAGCGCGGTCAGCGCCGATAACGCACGGGTCAGCCCCTTGCTCCGCGCGGTCCTGTCCCCGCGCAGTTCAGCGGCAATCGCGCTGCCAATGCCTAGTGCCACCTGCTCGCAGCACATGATGACCAGCTGTTCCGGCCGGGCACTACGAATGCGCGCATCCACTTCGCTGCGGCGATAGGCTTCGCCCGGATCGCTATAGGCCAGCATCAGCCTCTGCTCCCGTTCCAGGCGTCAATCTGTTGCTGCAGGAAGGAAAGCGTCGCTTGCGCGGCCCCGATGCGGATATCCGCCCGGCTGAAACGGGTGAGCAATTGCGCGCGCAAGGCTTCCTGCTTTTCCGCCAGCTCGGTCGTATCCTCGCTGGTCTCACGCGCGAGCCGTTCATAGCGTGCCAGTGATCCTGCCAGCGATCCGGGATCGCCGGTGCTGGATGCTGCGCGGGAAATCCGGTCCACCGTCGCATAGACGCCGTATAGCCCGCTGGTGAACATGGCGGCGGCCCCGTCCGGATCGCGCGCCAGCGTGGCCTGCAAACGTTCCCCATCCAGCCGGAAAGTCCCGTCGCGTTCCGTCGCAAGCCCCAGATCAGACAGGCTGCGCACGCCGGTTTCCGGCGCATTGGGCATGATGATTTCGCCCGCCAGCCCGGAAAAATCCCGGCGCAAGGCGCGCGCACCGCTATCGCGTGACAGATCACCCGTCAGCGGATCGGTGGCAGCCTTCAGCTGCCCCGCCACTTCGTTGAGCGCAGTAACCAGATCCTGCATCGCCTCCGAAATACTGTCTGCAGGATCGGAAAAGCTGATCGTGGTCGGCGCGCCGATATTGGTCGCTTTCAGTTCCAGCGACAGCCCCGGTGCAATCTCGCCTGTATCATTGCTGCTGCTGGTCATGGACAGGCCATCAAGCTCGAAGGCCGCATCGCCCGATTGCGCCTTCAACCGCGCCGGATCGCTGGCGGAGGGGTTCAGCAGGTTTGGCGTTGACGGGTCCCATGCCAGCGCAGCCAGACCTTCTTCGCCCACAGTCTCCGTGGCTTCGAGGATAAAGCCATTGGCCGCGCCCTCCTGCCCCTTCAGCACCAATTGCGCGCCGCTGGTGGTCTGCGCAACATAGGCTTCGACGCCCGCGCCCTTGGCGTTGATCGCCGCGGCAATGTCGGTGAGCGAGGACCCGCTGGCAATATCGATGGCAACCGGATCGCGGCCCGCATCTGCGGTAAAGCTGGTTCCGCTGGTCGCGCCGAAACGCAGCACCAGCTGGCCCGCCCCGACCGTGTCGCCCGCATTGGCAAAGGCCGGGCTGGCAAGCGTCTGCGCGCTGGCCAGTGCCGAGACTTCGAGGCTGTAGGTCCCGCTGCCGCTGGTGCCCGGTGGCACGCTGGCATTGGCGACAAAGCTGTTGGCAAGGCTGGGCTGCGCGGACAGATCGCCATTGCGCACCCGGTCCCCCAGTGCACTGGCAAGCTGCGAGAGCATGTTCTTCAACTCTGATGCCGTACTGATCTGCCGTTCCAGCGTATCGCTGCGCTGCGCCAGACGCTGGTTACGCAAATCGAATTGCGCGGTGGCAAGGTTGGTCGCCAGTTCGGCCATATTGATGCCGCTGCCGGCGCCCAGTTGTGTAACGAGAGATGAGCTTTCCATGGGGGGAAGAACGGCGGGGGGGCTGCTCGGTTAAGCCCCGGACATTTTTTCAAAAGCCGTCCCATCCTTTCGTCATTGCGAGCCCGGCCACTGGCCGGGGGAAGCAATCCAGAGCGGAGCGCACACCGCGCTGGATTGCCGCGTCGCTTCGCTCC
>JAGREF010000198.1 GCA_020446665.1 Sphingomonadaceae bacterium | reverse complement strand
GCCGCCAGCCGCCGGACCAGCGAATAGCCGTTGGAATGCACGCCCGAACTGGCGAGGCCAAGCAGCACCTGGCCCGGCGCGACCTTGTCCCCCGTCAGCTGTTCGCCGCGTTCCACTGCGCCGACGCAGAAGCCTGCAAGGTCATAATCGCCCGGTGCATACATGCCCGGCATTTCCGCCGTTTCGCCGCCAATCAGGGCGCAGCCTGCCATCTGACATCCTTGCGCGATTCCAGCGATGACTCGCTCAGCCACGCCGTTTTCCAGCTTGCCAGTGGCGAAATAGTCGAGGAAGAACAGCGGCTCTGCACCCTGCACGATCAGGTCGTTGACGCACATGGCGACCAGATCGATGCCAACTGTGTCATGCCGGTCATGGTCGATGGCAAGTTTCAGCTTCGTGCCGACACCATCATTGCCCGCGACCAGCAGCGGATCCTTGTAGCCTGCCGCCTTGGGATCAAAGAACCCGCCAAAGCCACCAATTTCCGTGTCTGCACCGGGGCGCCGCGTGGCTTTCACCAGCGGGCCGATTGCCTTGACCAGCGCGTTGCCAGCGTCGATGGAGACGCCCGCCTGTTCGTAAGTATAGGACTTGGGAGAGGCTTCATTTGTCGTCATGGGGGATGCCATACGCTTTCGTGCTTGGATTTCCACTTCTCTTTCGGCAAAAGGCCGCCAGTTTTCCCCGATGGCTCTCTCATTCGCCCTCCCGCGCCCGAAGCGCCCCTCTTTCGCTGCCGCTGCATTTGCAGTGTGTCTGCTGCTTGGCGCTGCCCTGCTGGGCCGTGTGCTGGTTGCTCAGGTGGAGGGAGAGCGCGGAATCGCGCCGGTTGCAGCCAGTCTGGATATCGATGTTTCGGGAATCGAAGTCGATGTAACCGGCAAGAATGCGCAGGAAGCCCGGGACAAGGGCTGGGTGGAAGCGCAGCGCAAGGCATGGGCGAAACTGGGCGGGCCGAGCCTGCCCGATTCTCGGATCCAGTCGATGGTTTCTGCCGTTGTGATCGAGAAGGAGCAGGTCGGCGGTAATCGCTATGTTGCCCGGCTGGGTGTGATTTTTGACCGGGCCCGGGCTGGCGCTGTACTGGGTTCGCTGGGTGCGCGCAGCCGCTCTGCGCCGATGATGTTGCTGCCTGTAACGCTGAGCGGTGGCAGCGCGCTGGTCTATCAGAGCCGCAATCCATGGCAGCGTGTATGGGCCGAGTACCAGTCAGGTGCGAGCCCGATTGATTATGTGCGCCCCTCTGGCGCAAGCGGGGATTCGCTCCTGCTGACCTATGGCCAGACGGGCCGACGCAGCCGCACCTGGTGGCGCAATGTGCTCGACCAATATGGCGCGGCGGATGTGCTGGTGGCGATTGCCCGGCTGGAGCATTCCTATCCCGGCGGCCCGATCAAGGGCAGTTTCACCGCCCGTTATGGCCCGGATAATACATATCTCGGCAGTTTCACCATGACGGCAAAGAATGACGCCGATCTGGAGCGTATGCTGCGCGAAGCGGTGCTGAAATTTGACGGGCTCTATACTGATGCATTGGGGCGCGGCTTGCTCAGGCCTGACCCGACCCTGATGCTGGGTGGCGGAGATGCCGATCCGGCACTGCAGCGGCTGATTGACCTTGGTCGCCGCATCGAAGCCCGCGAGCGGGCGGCGGCGCAAGCCGAAGCGGCGCCGACCGAAACGACGGTCGAGGCGATCACGGAGCCCACTCCGCAGCCTTCGGCAGCGGTGGTCTCTGCCTATGTCGTGCAATTTGCGACGCCGGATGGCGGGGCTTTCGATTCGACGCTGGCCGTGGTCCGGTCCACTCCGGGTGTCCGCGGGGCGGCGATTACCAGCACTGCCATTGGCGGCACGTCTGTGATGACCGTCTCCTTCGGCGGATCGCTGGACCAGCTTGCCGCTGCGTTGCGGTCGCGCGGGTTCGCCGTCAATCAGGGCAGCAACGCGCTCGCCATCAGCCGCTGAGCCACGGCGCGCATGTCGCAGCTGGCTCTCCCCCTTTCGCATCGCGGCGAAGCTGATCCGGCGAGGATCGTGATTGGCGGCGGGAATGACAGCGTGGCGGAAGCGCTGGTGGACCCTTCATCCTGGCCGTTCCACACTGCCATTCTTTCTGGCCCGCCGCGTTCGGGCAAATCCTTGCTGGGGCGCTGGTTCGCGGCACAGGAACTGGGCATTGCGGTGGATGGCGCCGACAAGATGGACGAGACGGAACTGTTCCATCGCTGGAACCGCTCGCAGGAAAGCGGCGAGGCGCTGCTGCTGATTGCAGATGGGGAGGGGTGGGATATCGCCTTGCCCGATCTGCGATCCCGGCTGGGGGCCGCGCTGCACCTCGAAATCAGTCCGCCCGATGACGAAATGGCTGCTGCTTTGCTGCTCAGCCACGCCGAACAGCGTGGCCTTGCATTGGGGGAGGGCGCACCTACCTATCTCGTACCGCGCATGGAGCGCAGCTATGCCGCGATCGAGAAAATTGTCGCGGCGATTGACCGGCTCAGCCTTGAGCGCAAGGCCCCGGCGACGCTCTCCATATGGCGTGATGCCTTGGAGGCAGTGCAGGGGCCCGAGCAAGCGCGCTTGCTTTAACGGCGGGAAAGTGGGAGAATTGCGCGCATGTTCAAGGGCCTGACATCCTATCTGGACTCAATTCACGCGCGTGATCCCGCACCGCGTTCGCGCTGGGAGATCATGTTCTACCCCGGCGTGTGGGCGCTGTTCTATCACCGGATCGCGCATCGTCTGTTCAATGCCCGGCTGTTCTTCCTCGCGCGCATGGTCAATCACTGGAGCCGGTGGATGACCGCCATCGATATCCATCCGGGGGCCACGATCGGGAAGAATTTCTTTATCGACCATGGTTTCACCGTGATTGGTGAAACCGCCGAAATTGGTGATAATGTTACTATTTACCAGTGCGTTACTCTGGGCGGGACCAATCCGACCAACGGCAAGGGCGGCAAACGCCATCCCACGCTGAGGGATAATGTCATCATCGGTTCGGGTGCACAGATCATCGGCCCAATCACGATTGGCGAACGCGCCCGTGTGGGCGCCAATGCGGTGGTGACGGACGATGTGGCAGAAGGCGCCACCATGGTCGGGATGAAGGCGCGTTCGACG
Organism: Sphingomonadaceae bacterium; assembly: GCA_020446665.1. Lineage (GTDB taxonomy): Bacteria > Pseudomonadota > Alphaproteobacteria > Sphingomonadales > Sphingomonadaceae > JACXVD01. The sequence continues at coordinate 2,908 of JAGREF010000198.1, read as the reverse complement.
CTGGTTCCGGTCGAGACATGGCTGCGCGAATTCATGCCCTATGGCACGCCGTGTGACGAGCCCTGCGAGCCGGACAACCGCCGGCTCGATGAAATGCAAGGGCAACTGGAGGCCATGAAGGCGGAGCTGGATACGCTCAGGGCACAGCTGGCAGAACCACCCCGCCGCAGCGGGACCGATAGCTGATGAGTTCTGGCGGTGGTGCCGCGCCGGGCGGTACGATTGTTCCCTTTCCCGGCAAGTTTGCAGGACAGGTCGGGTTTCAACGGGACGAGCTGATGAGGATCATGGATGTCTATGGCCGTATGGTCGCTGCCGGGAACTGGCGCGATTATGCCATGGATTTCACCCGCGACGCGGCAATTTTCGCGGCCTTTGTCCGCACGGCCGAACGGCCGCAGGCGCAGATCGAAAAGCGGCCCGCCTTGCGCAACCGGCAGGGCATGTGGACCTTGCTGGGTGAACATGGGCAGGTGCTCAAGCGTGGCCATGAGCTTGCAGGCGTGCTGGCCCCTATCGAGCGCCGCCTGATGAAAGCGGTGGAAGACTGACGCCGGTCAGGAATTCAGGCGAAAGCATCCACCACCAGTGCTCCGCTTCTTTGTGCGTCGGTGATGCTGCCCACCAGTTTGAACAGGAACCAGCTGGCCCCCAGACCCAGCAGTTGCGACAGGATCAGCAGCAGCGTGTGCGACCAGGGCGGCATGATGACAAAGACGAAGGGGATCGAATCGACGAAGAGCAGCATGGTCCATGCCGCTTGCAAGGCTCCGCCCGCGATCACGCAGGCCCACCATGAGCTGGCCTGATCGACTGAGCTGTCTGCCAGTTCCGGTATTTCCCCATGGCTGCGATTGTAGAGTTGCCGCATGGTCAGGAAGGGCATGACCATGTTCACCAGCGGAATGAAATAGCTGCCGACAGTCCAGCCGGGCGTGTATTTCAGACCGTCCAGCCGCAGATCATAGAGGTTTGCAACTGCGCGATAGAGCCACATGAGGTACAAGATCGTCATCGGCACAGCCACCAGCGTGGTGATATTCGCTGCCAGCAGGATCACCGGCGCACCGCGCCCGATATTGCCGATAAAGCTGTTGAACTCCGTCCAGGCGACATAGCAACCGATCAGCGCGCTGATACCCAGTACCGCCATATAGGCAATCAGCAAGCCGCGCGTCCATTTGGCGCGGGTGGCCAGCGCCTCCAGAGCTTGATGACCAGTCAGCGGAAATTTCCTCCAAAGTCATACCCTGCACATCAGATGCGCGGGGTTTGATCATTTGGCAAGCTGCCGGGTGGCCTGATCTGTTCTGTCAGGCGGGCAGGGCCGCTGTAACAGGCAGGCGATCCTGCATGCCGCCTGGCAGAAAGCTAACCAACCTGCTGCGGATCGGGCTCCAGAAGGCCGACAGGCTGAGCAGAGCGGAGCCGATCACCAGAGCCGTGAGCGCAACGTTGAGTTCAACCGCGCCGAACTCATCGAACAGATAAGTCAGTGCGACGAGCACATAGGCGAGGGCGGAAACCAGCAAAGCGCGCCGGTCAATCGCCAATGCGACCAGTCCGAATAGGATATAGACCACCAGCACGGCCAGCGCGGCCCCTACGCCGATGCTGCGCCCGTCGGTCACGCCGAGCAGGTGAAATACCGGATGCGCGATCATCGGTGCGGCCAGCAAATGCAGCCAGAAGGCGACATCGGCGCGGCGTGTCTTGCGTTCGCGGTCGCTCATGTCCCACCACATGGCAAAGCCGAAAATGCAAAGACCAGCGATGAAGATCAGGCTGAAAAGCAGCGCTTCTGTGTCAGAAGATTGCTCTGGATTAAGCGCGGCGAGCAGCAGCCCTACGGCGGTGATGGCCATACCGGCTGCCCCGGCGGCAACCGTGATTGGCACCATGAAACGCCGCCAATGCGCCCATGCTGCACCCGCAGCCACAAGCCCGGAGATTGCGATCATCGCGGCACCGATCTGGTCCTTATTATCACCTGCCCCGTCGATCAGCGCCAATGCACCGGCAACGCAGGCAGCGAAAACCCCGCCGACAAAGGCAATCAGCAAGAGAATGCTGGGCAGGGCCATACGCCGCTTGCGCGTGAAGAATTCGGCGAGCGGCCAAGCTGTTCCCGCGACTAGGATCGCCATGAACAGCATCTGCATGTATTCGCTGAAATCCTTCTCGGCGCGATAGGCTTGCCATGCCGCGTTGCCCATGTCCGACCCCGAATAGGTGGGCGTCGGGAAGATCCCGCTGGCAATGGCTTGCCCGATGGCTCCGGCGGCGACCAGCATGATGATTGCGCCGATGGCTACGAAAATATCGTTGAAGCTGTTGATGAGGCGGAAATGCTCTTCATCGGTGACCGGGCGATGGCGCAAGGCCACCACATGGCTGCGCAGCGCATCGGCTGCGTCCTGGCTCAGCGCGCCAGCGGCGACGGCTGAGTTGATCTCGTCTTGTGAATACACCGGGTCTCTCCCTCCCACGAATGGGTCAGGGATAAGCCCGGTGTATTATGCTGTCAATACAGCTGGCACTTAACCGCGCGCGCTGGAAGGGCCGGTGCCGGTGACCTTCTTCATCGCTTCAAGGATAGCAGCGGACTGTTCTGCGCCGGATTGGGGTGCGCGCAGATTGCTCATTTCGCTGATCTTGTCCCAATTGGCAGCGAAGCCTTCCAGCGTACGCTCGCCATCGGGCAGCCAGACGGCCTCGTTCATCACCGTCCACGCGCTGTGATAGCCACCGGCCCCTGCGCCAACGATTGCGTTGGAGGGAGCATCTTCGCACACCAGATAAAGCGCGGCAGGAACCACGTTTACCGGGTCGAACAGCGAAAAGGCCTCTTCGGGGAAGATGTCTTCGGTCATGCGCGTGCCTGCGACGGGGCTGAGCGTGTTGACCT
>JAGREF010000197.1 GCA_020446665.1 Sphingomonadaceae bacterium | reverse complement strand
ATGGCCAGCACCAGCAAGATCGCCATTGCTGCGACCTTCCTGGAAGGGGTGGATCAGGGCCGCTGGAGCCTGACCAGCGAATATCCGCTGCTGATCCCGGTTCGCTCTGCCAAATTCTCAAGCCGCGCAGCACCTGTGCGTGAAGGCAATTATCTGCCTGCCCATGAATTGATCGAACTGATGATCACCCGCTCTTCCAATTCAGCCACCGATGCGCTGTTGAAAGTGGTGGGTGGCCCGCAGGCCGTGAATGACTGGGCGCGCCGTGCGGGCATTCAGGGTTTCCGGCTGGACCGCGACATTGCCACTCTGGTGCGTGATGACGGTGAAATTGATCCGGCCATGGTGATTGATCCGCGCGACAGTGCAACACCGCGTGCCATGGTGCAGATGCTGAGCGGTATTTATCAGGGCCGCTGGCTGTCAGCCGAAAGCCGCCGGGTGATTATCGGAGCGATGGAGCGTTGCCGCACCGGCACCCGTCGCATTCCTGCCTTGCTCCCGGCCAGTGCCAATGTCGCGCACAAGACCGGATCGCTCAACAACACGTCCAGCGATATAGGGATCATCCAGTCGCCTGATGGCCGTGCGATTGCTGTGGCCATTTACGTCACCGGGCAGGGGGCCCGCGGTGCCCGTGAAGCGCGCATCGCCTCCATCGCAGAAGCTTTGTATAGCGGCTATACCCAGCCCAGCGGGCGCAATTGGGTCAACGCTGAATACTGATCCGGTACGGCAACCAGCCGGATCGCTCATTACAGCAGGCAAAAGGAAAGGGCGGCGCCTTGCGGCACCGCCCTTCCTTTTTCGCTAGAAGCGCTGGATTATTCAGCAGCAGCTTCTTCACCGGTGACGGCTTCAGCAGCAGCGTCAGCAGCTTCGCCAGCAGCGTCAGCAGCGCCTTCAGCAGCTTCACCAGCAGCTTCAGCAGCGCCTTCAGCAGCGTCAGCAGCTTCTGCAGTTGCGTCTTCAGCAACAGCTTCAGCGTCAGCCATGGCGGAATCAGCAGCTTCACCAGCAGCGTCCTGAGTGCCTTCCGAGCAAGCAGCAACGGTCAGAGCAGCAGCTGCAGCAGCAGCAACGAGAGCAATCTTACGCATAATTTCAAAATCCTTGAACAGCGAGTGGGTTCTGTCGACCCCATCGGAGCCGACACAAAGCCAGTCAAATGTCCGGCTTCGGATCGGGTCAATAATGGCGACTTTGTGACGATGCAAGCAGGAATCGCATTTTGCGCCTTTTTTTCGCCTTAATTGGGGCAAGACAGATTTTACCATCGTGACCATGGGAAATTGCCCGGTGGAGAGCCTGCAAAGGCGGCTGACCTGCAGCCCCGGCGCTGCTACCACGCATCTATGGCAGACAAGCAGCACCTCTATCTCGTCGACGGCTCAGCCTATATTTTCCGGGCTTATCACCGCCTCCCGCCGCTGACGAATCCGGAAGGGACCCCGGTGGGCGCCGTCTATGGTTATACTACCATGCTGTGGAAGCTGGCAGATGATCTCGACAAGGCGGATGGCCCGACCCATCTGGCGGTGATCCTCGACAAATCGGGCCGCTCGTTCCGCAACGAGATATTTGCCGAGTATAAGGCGAATCGCCCACCTCCGCCGGAAGATCTGGTGCCGCAATTCCCGCTGATTCGCGATGCGACCAAGGCTTTCAGCCTGCCCTGTATCGAAGAAGAGGGGTTGGAAGCCGATGATCTGATCGCCTCCTATGCCCGCGCAGCGGCGGCGCAGGGCTGGGATGTTACCATTGTCTCCTCTGACAAGGATCTGATGCAACTGGTGGGGGAAGTGGATGGCGCGAGGATCGACATGCTCGATACGATGAAGAATCAGCGCATCTATATCCCTGAAGTCGAAGAGAAATTTGGCGTCGGGCCGGAACTGGTGGGTGATGTGCTGGCGCTGATGGGCGACAGCGTGGACAATATTCCCGGCATTTTCGGCGTCGGCCCCAAGACCGCGACCAAGCTGATCCAGGAACATGGCTCGCTGACGGCGGCGCTTGATTCGGCGGAAACGATGAAGGCGAGCAAGCTGAAAGAACGCCTGATCGAACATCGCGCCGATGCCGAACTGAGCCGTGTGCTGGTGACGCTGAAGGAAGATTGCGAGCTGCCGATCCCGCTGGATGATTTCAAGCTGGAAGGCATCCCGCCCGAACCGCTGGCCGGCTTTCTCGAAACGCATGGCTTCACCAGCCTGCTGCGGCGACTGGGTGCCGGCCGCGGCAGCCCGGAACGCGCGACCAATCTCAATCCCGCGAAACAGCAGGTGGCGGCTGCAACCGGTGACGCGACCGGCAATCGCCAGCCCTTGCCGGACATGCCCGCCGTCGATCATTCAGCCTATGAATGCGTGCAGGACATGGAAGCATTGCAACGCTGGATAGCCCGCGCACAGGCCACGCGGCTGGTGGCGGTGGATACGGAAACCTCCGCGCTCGACGCGATGCAGGCGGAACTGGTCGGGATCAGCCTCGCGCTCGGCCCCAATGATGCCTGCTACATTCCCCTCGCCCATGGCGGAACGGACATGTTCGCGGAGAAGCCTCAACAGGTGGACCGCGACGCTGCCTTGGCCGCGCTCAAGCCCATGCTGGAAAGCGATGCGGTGCTGAAAATCGGGCAGAATATCAAATATGACCTCAATGTGCTGGCGCGGTACGGGGTCAATGTCTCTCCCATCGACGATACGATGGTGATCAGCTTTGCACTGGATGCCGGGCGCGGCGAAACCGGCATGGGCGGGCACGGGATGGACGAATTGTCCCAGCGCCACCTTGGCCATGCGCCGATCCCGTTCAAGGAGGTCTGCGGCACCGGCAAGAAGGCGATTCCCTTTGGCGAGGTCCCGCTCGACAAGGCCACCGCCTATGCGGCTGAGGATGCCGATGTCACCTGGCGGCTGCATGCCCTGCTCAAGCCGCGCCTGGCCGAAGAGGGCGGCACGCGCATCTATGAGCGGGTGGATCGCCCGCTCGTGCCAGTCGTGGCGGGGATGGAGCGCGAGGGGATCAAGGTCGATCGTGCGGCTCTCTCTCGCCTGTCAGAGGAATTCGCCCGTCAGATTGCCCGGCTGGAGGGCGAAATCCACCAGCTCGCAGGCAGCGAATTCACCATTGGTAGCCCCAAGCAGCTGGGCGACGTGCTGTTTGACACGCTGGGCTACAAGGGCGGCAAGAAAGGCAAAAGCGGACAATATTCCACCGACCAGTCCGTGCTGGAACGGCTCGCGGGCGAAGGGGCGGAAATCGCCAACAAGGTGCTCGAATGGCGGCAGCTGTCCAAGCTGAAATCGACCTATACCGATGCATTGCAGGAAGCGATCAATCCGCAGACGGGCCGGGTGCATACATCCTATTCGCTGGTCGGCGCGCAGACCGGGCGGCTGAGTTCCACCGAACCGAATTTGCAGAATATTCCGATCCGCACGGAAATCGGGCGACAGATCCGCGAAGCGTTCGTCGCGGAAGAAGGCAATGTGCTGCTCGCCGCCGACTATTCGCAGATCGAGCTGCGGCTCGCCGCGCATATGGCCGATGTGCCGCAATTGAAGGAAGCCTTCGCCGCCGGAGAAGACATCCACGCGCGCACGGCACGCGAAATGTATGGCGAGGTAGACCGGGACACGCGGGCCCGCGCCAAGACGATCAATTTCGCCATCCTCTATGGCATTTCCCGCTGGGGGCTGGCCGCGCGGCTGGGGGTGGAACCCGATGAGGCGCAGGCGGTGATCGACACCTATTTCCAGCGCTTCCCCGGCATCCAGACCTATATCCACGCCACGCTGGAATCTGTGCGCGAGCGCGGTTATTCCGAGACCTTGTTCGGTCGCAAGACATGGTTCCCGCGGATCAATTCCAAGAATCAGGCCGAACGGCAGGGCAGCGAACGCGCCGCCATCAACGCCCCGATCCAGGGCACCAGCGCCGATATCATCAAGCGCGCCATGGCCCGCATGCTACCCGCCTTGCACGACGCCGGGCTGGGCCATGTGCGGATGCTGCTGCAAGTGCATGACGAACTGGTCTTTGAATTGCCCGCAGGCGATGTCGATGCTGCAAAGCCGGTGATCGAACGCGTCATGGCCGAAGCCGCCGGGCCGTCCGTCACGCTGGACGTGCCGCTGGGGATCGACATTGGCACAGGCATGAGCTGGGGCGAGGCACATTGACAGGGTGCCTCCGCCATTCCTGAAACCTTTTGCTCTGCGGCGCATTGAACAGGCCTATGTCCATGTTTGAAAAATACTTCTCGCGCGAATGGTCGATTGACTGGATTGCGATGGCGGAAGCCGGGGTGATCCTGCTGGTCGCCCTGATTCTTGCGCTGCTGGTGAACCGGATCCTGTTCGCCGTGCTGCACCGGCTGGCGCGCCTGTCGGATACGCCGCTCGATGAAATGGTGTTCCAGCGCATCGAACGGCCAGTGCGCTGGGCAATTCTGGCCATTGCCGTGGCCGCTGCCGCGCAGACGCACAGCCTGCTGCTGGCAATCTGGGCGCCGCTGGCAAAATTCGTGGTCCCCGGCCTGCTCGGCTGGATCGCCTACACGCTGGTGAAAGCCTTTGCCCACGCGCTGGAATATCGCGCGGAGCTGGCTGAAGACCCGGTTGCCAGCCGCAGCCGCCGGACCCGGATCGCGATCCTGTCACGCACGGCAACCTTTGTGGTCGTGTTCATCACGGTCGGCCTGATGTTGCTGGGCATTCCCGGCGTGCGCGACATTGGCGCGACGTTGCTGGCATCGGCCGGCCTCGCCGCCCTGGCCGTGGGCGCCGCCGCGCAGCCAGCACTCAAATCGCTGATCGCGGGGCTGCAAATGGCGATTACAGAGCCTTTGCGGCTGGGTGATCTGGTGGTGGTGGACGGGCAGACAGGCCGGGTGGAGGAAATCCGCATGAGCTTCGTCACGGTGCGCACATGGGATGAACGCGCGGTCATCGTCCCGACCAGCCGTTTCCTCGACCAGAGTTTCGAAAATTGGTCACGCAAGAGCGAGAAGCTGACCGGCCCGGTTTTCCTCCATCTGGACCCGGCAACGCAAATCGAACCGATCCGGCAGGAATTCTTCCGTTTCCTGGAAACACAGGAAAACTGGGACCGGCGCGAAGCCAAGCTGCTGATGACCGAAGCCCGTCCGGAAAGCATCGAACTGCGCCTGTCCATGAGCTCGGCCACGATCGGCGCCCTGTGGGAATTGCGCTGCATCGTGCGCGAACACATGCTGCAATGGCTACGCAGCGAGATGCCGGAGGCGTTGATCCGCCACCGGCTGGAAGTGGAAAGTGCCAATGCGCGGGTGAGCGGGGGATAGGCTGGGCCGCATGGTGCCTGCCCCTCCCCCCCTTACGCTGCCCTAAGGGCCTAATCCTCTACCTCGCCATGCTTTCGGGCGCGGGTTGATTCGATCATGCCTTCGTGGATGAAGCCGATCGGGTTCACTTCCGCTGCGCGCTTCTTCAACTCGCCGCGCATCTTGCGATATTCCGCCTCCATCTGTTCGGTCACGGTTGCGCGCGAATCCTTCAAGGCTTCAGCGAAGTCGGCCGCCGTGACCTGCTGCACATCGCCGCCTGCGCGGTGGAGTGCGTTGAGGCCGGCCCGGCGGACGATATCTTCCAGATCAGCGCCGGTGAAACGCTCTGCCTCTGCCGCGACCTTGCTCAGATCGACATCGTCAGCCAGCGGCATCTTCGCAGTATGGATCCGCAGGATATGCTCGCGCCCATCCTTGTCCGGCGTTCCGACATAGACCAGTTCGTCAAACCGGCCCGGCCGCAACAGCGCGGGATCGACCAGCGTCGGCCTGTTGGTAGCACCGATCACCACCACCGATTGCAGCTCTTCCAGCCCGTCCATTTCTGCGAGGATGGTGTTGACCACGCGGCCTGTCACCTGCGGTTCGCCCTGCCCGCTGCCGCGTGCCGGCACGAGGCTGTCGATCTCGTCGATAAACAGCACACAGGGCGCCACGGCCCGCGCGCGGGCAAACAGGCGGGCGATTTGCTGTTCGCTTTCGCCATACCATTTGGACAGCAGGTCCGAACTTTTCATAGAAATGAAATTGGCCTTGGCTTCCTTCGCCACGGCCTTTGCCAGCAGCGTCTTGCCGGTACCGGGCGGGCCATAGAGCAGGAAGCCCTTGGCCGCGCGAATGCCCAGCCGGGCAAAAGCCTCCGGATTGGTCATCGGCAATTCGATGCCTTCCTTCAGCTTGTCGATCGCGTCCGCCACGCCGCCAATATCGCTCCACTGGACATTCGGCACCTGCACCATGACTTCGCGCATGGCAGAAGGCTGCACGCGCTTGAGCGCGGAGAGGAAATCCTCGCGGCTGACATGGAGATCGTCGAGCACATCCTGCGGCACTGTGCGTTCATCCAGATCAAGCCGGGGCATGATCCGCCGCACAGCATCAATCGCCGCCTCACGCGCCAGCGCGGCCAGGTCTGCCCCGACAAAGCCGTGGGTGACGCGGGCGAGTTCTTCCAGATCGACCTTTTCGCCCAGCGGCATGCCGCGCGTGTGGATGGCGAGGATTTCGCGGCGGCCTTTCTCGTCAGGCACGCCAATCACGATCTCCCGGTCAAACCGGCCGGGGCGACGCAAGGCTTCGTCAATCGCATCGGGGCGGTTGGTGGCCGCAATCACGACCAGATTGGCGCGTGCTTCCAGCCCGTCCATCAGCGTCAGCAGCTGGGCGACCAGCCGCTTTTCCGCTTCGCCCGGCACCTTGTCGCGCTTGGGAGCAATCGAATCGATCTCGTCGATGAAGACGATTGCCGGGGCTGCCTTGGTCGCCGCCTCGAACACTTCGCGCAGCTTCTTTTCGCTTTCGCCATAGCCAGAGCCCATGATTTCAGGCCCGTTGATGATGAAGAACTCCGCATCGCTTTCATTGGCGACGGCCTGTGCCAGCCTTGTCTTGCCGGTGCCGGGCGGGCCGTGCAGCAGCACGCCCTTGGGCGGGTCAACGCCCAGCCGGGTGAACAGCTCCGGATAACGCAGGGGCAGTTCGACCATTTCGCGCAAGGCCTGAATGGTTTCTTCCATCCCGCCGACATCATCATAATTGACCGTGCCGCGCCCGCCCTTGGGTTCTTCGAATTCGGCGCGCAGTTCGACTTCGGTGTTTTCGTCAATATGGACGATCCCCTTGGGCGCGGTCGAAACCACAGTCAGGCGGATCTGAGTGAGCGCATAGGCAGGCGCGTTGAACATGCGGCGCACTTCAGGCGGCATGTTCTGCACCGGCTGCTGGCCGGTGGTGGCAACCAGATCGCCCGCGACCAGCGGCTTGCCAAAGAAATTGCGCTTGAGCGCCTGTGTTGGCCCTTGCAGGCGCATTTCCCGCTGAGCCGGGGCAAAGACCACGCGCGTGGCGGGGCGAGACTGAGCGGCCTTGATCTTTACATGTTCGCCCGATCCGGTTTCCGCATTGCCACGCTGCAAACCATCGAGCCGCACCACATCCAGCGCCTGATCTTCATCATAGGCGGACATGGCAATCGCAGCGGTCATGCGCTTGCCGGTGATTTCCACCACATCACCTTCAGTCACGCCCAGTGCCTGAAAGGCGCTGCGCGGCATGCGGGCAATGCCCTGACCGCTTTCTTCCTGCCTTGCCGCGGCCACCTGCAGGCGGACGGACTTGTCTTCTACTGCCGCGTCAGCTTCGGCCATGCGTGCAAGCTCCCAATGCGAGTCTGTGTGTCCTCCACCAAGCTAGGAAGCCACAGGCCGCTATGCAAATGCCGGAAGGGAGCGCCGCGTTCGAAAGTGCAAAATTCAGGCGTATCTCGCCGAGGCAAAAAAAGGCCCGGTCGTTGCCGACCGGGCCATGAAAGTTTTGGGAGAGGATGCCTGAAAGGCAGGTTCGTTATGTGTCTGAGGCGTTTTTTGTGCAAGTGCGAAAAACTCACTGCTTATTGCAAAATTTGCAACAATTGAGGAAAATGGCAGAATTGCGGGAAAAACACCTGACATTTTTGTTAGTAAGACCGCCTGAAAAAACTGAATCGGATTCATTGGTGCGCCGCAACATGGTTGCAAATGTGATTGCTCGCAGATGCAGAACGGCCGAATCAGCTGACTGGAGGCATAACGAATCGGCTTGCCCGTTCAAACAATTCGCGAATCACCGGATCGGGCTCATTGCTGCGAATCGCAACTTCGAAGCGAATCCGTCGGTCGGGCCGTTGCCAAACTTCCTGCAGGGCCCCTCTGGCAAGCTCTGTCCCCACCATGGTCAGCGGCAACACGGCCACTCCCTCACCCGCAACCACAATGTCGATCAAGCTGCGCACATTATTGCAGGTAGCAAAGCCGGCAGCGGTGATGCCCCGCACTTGCAGACTGTCACGCGTGATAGTGTGGAGAGGAGAATTTTGCGGCAGTGACCAGACACGCGGCGCAGCACCATTGGCCAGTCGTGCCCGCCCTTTGGCACCCGCCAGCCACGCCAGCGGCACATCGCCTACCGGCGCAGTGCGCAGCCCCGGCGCCGCCACAGGCCCGGCGAGGAAGACCATGTCACTGGTCCCCGCCAGCAATTGCTGGAGCATTTTCGCGGTGAGGTCGATCTCTACTTCCAGCGTGACACCGGGCATGGAAGACTCCACTTCGGCGGTGAAGCCGGAGAGGATGCTGGCCGCGGCAATCTCGCCGCTGCCCACGCGGACGACGCCCACGGCGCCCCCAAATTCGCCCGGTCGCATAAGTACGGATTCGAACTGCGCCCAGAGCGGCTCGCAATCCTGCACCAATTGCCGCCCGCGCGCGGTCAGCACCATGCGCCGCCCTTCGCGGCGGAAGATAGCGATGCTCAATTGCGATTCCATTTCACGAATGCGCGCGGATATCGCAGGTTGCGTCGTCCCCAACCGCTCTGCCGCAGCGTGGAATGTCCCAAGCCGGGCAATGACCAGCAAGGTCTCCAGATGATAGAGCGCGATCCGTTTCATAAGTATCTCTTATCAATAATGCGCAAAATATAGAATTGGATTTCATGCTACAGGCAAGCCATTCTGCCCGGCAGATTTCCAAGGAAGAGGATTCGCATGAAGAAGCTCTATCCCGACGCAGCATCCGCCCTTGATGGCCTGCTGCATGATGACATGCTGATTGCCAGCGGCGGCTTTGGCCTGTGCGGCATCCCTGAGCGATTGCTGATCGCGATCCGCGAAAGCGGAGTGAAGAACCTCACTTTCGCCAGCAACAATGCCGGGATCGACAATGAAGGCATCGGCATGCTGCTGCGCACGAAGCAGGTGAAGAAGATGATTTCCTCCTATGTCGGCGAGAACAAGGAATTCGAACGGCAATTCCTGTCCGGCGAGCTGGAGGTGGAATTCTGCCCGCAAGGGACGCTGGCCGAGCGCATGCGCGCGGGCGGCGCGGGCAT
>JAGREF010000196.1 GCA_020446665.1 Sphingomonadaceae bacterium | reverse complement strand
GCATCTTGCCTGCCGTGTGGCCAAGCACTTCATGGCCGTTTTCAAGCTCCACCCGGAACATCGCGTTGGGCAGCAATTCCACTACCTTGCCGCGCATTTCGAGGAGTTCTTCTTTTGCCATTTAGGTCCTTGATCCATCAGTGCTGTTCAACATCGTCGCGGCCCATAGCGGGCAAAGGGTGAAAAGGGAAGCGTTTGCGCTCTTCACCCCCGATTCATGGTTGGGCGAAGAAAGGTAAAGCGAGTACGGGCACCAAATGCGCGACAATTCGTTACGCACGAAAACTTGTCACGGGAACCGAAGCCCCTATCTGCCCGATTTGAGGCGGGACTGTTTGGATTGAAAGGATATTCAGTGCGTCTGATGCCGCTGCTCAAGTCGGTTTCCCTGCCTGCCCTGATCATTTCTCTTGCTACGCCTGCACAGGCGAGTGAAGCGGCGGAGCCTGCGCCGCTGTCTGATGATGAAATCGTGGTGATCGCAGAGCGCATTCGCGGCCAGGTGGATGCGGACCAACCGCCGATCATCGAGCTGAACGAAGAGGAAATTGCCGCTTACGGCGCAGACTCGCTGGCTGACCTGGTGGCGCAGCTAGGCCCACAGACCGGCTCTGGCCGGGGGCGCGGCGGGCAGCCGGTCTTCCTGATCAACGGCCAGCGCGTGTCCGGCTTCCGCGAGTTCCGCCGCTATCCACCGGAAGCAATCCGCAAGGTTGAGGTCCTGTCCGAAGAAGTGGCTCAGCGCTTTGGATACCCGGCTGACCAGCGCGTGATCAATTTTATCCTCAAGGACAATTTCGCCAGCCGCGAGCTCGAAGTGGAATATGGCGGGGTGACGGCAGGGGGCAGTGCGAGTGGCGAGCTTGAAGCCAGTCAGCTGACCATTAATGGCCCCCGGCGCATCAATCTGGGGGCGGAATTCAACACTACCTCAATGCTGACAGAGGCGGAGCGCAATGTCATCCAGTCGCCGGACAGCATCCCCAACACCACGCCGCCGATCAATCCGGGCGAATATCGCAGCCTGATCGCGGATTCCGAGCGTTACGAGCTGGAAGGCACTCTGAATACCGGCCTCGGCGAAAGCGGCGCTGACGGCAATTTCTCCCTCAACGGTAATTTTGAACGCAGCCACAGCCGCTCGCTCTTCGGCCTTGACCCGGTATTGCTGGATGCAGACCCGCTGGAACGGCGAACGCAATCGAGCACCTATTCACTCGGCAGCTCGCTCAACAAATTCATCGGTGGCTGGACTGCCAGCCTGACTGTGGACGCCGTGCGCGTTGATACAAGGACCGAGATTGACCGGCGCGGCGTGACCGGATTCGACATTTCCAATAACCGCACGACCTCCATCGACAGCAAGCTGACCATGATCGGGACGCCGGTCACTTTGCCCGCAGGCGATGTCTCGCTGACATTCAATTCGGAACTCGACTGGAAACGGATTGAAAGCGACGATACGCGTTCCAATCTGCCGCTCGATCTCAAGCGGCGGCGGCTGGCGGGCAATGTGAATCTGGGTATCCCCCTCGCCGAACGCGGCGGCGCATGGGGCGGGATCGGCGATTTCAGCCTGAATCTCAGCGCCGGGGTGGAGGATCTGTCGGACTTTGGCGCGCTGACCAATTATTCGGCCGGCCTGACCTGGAGCCCGGTGCAGCCGCTAACCCTCTCTGCCACTTACCTCCTGTCCGAGAAAGCCCCGAGCCTGACAAATCTGGGCGGGGCGCAGATCACCAGTTTCAACGTGCCAGTGTATGATTTTGCCAACAACACTACGGCGCTGGTGACGATTACCAGCGGCGGCAATCCGGCGCTGCTGGCAGAGAAGCAGCGGGATATCAAACTGTCGGCCAATCTTGATCTTGGCTTGCTGGAGCGCAGTAACCTTGTGGTGGAATATTTCCGCAACCGGTCGGACAATGTCACCGAAGGTTTCCCGCTGCTGACCCCGGCCATCGAGGCTGCCTTTCCGGGGCGTGTCACCCGCGATAATGCAGGCGCATTGCTGGCGATCGATCAGCGTCCGGTGACGTTTGCCAACCGGCGCAGCGACCGTTTTCGTTACGGGATCAATCTGTTTGGCCGGGTGGGCAAGGCCCCACCACGCGGTGAAGGCGGCCGCGGTGCAGGCGGCGGTGCGCCCGCTGGTGGACCCCCGGCTGCAGCAGGAGGGGCCGGTGGTGCTGGCGCCAGTGGTGCCTTTGGTGATTTCCGGCAGAAATTCTGCGCCGTGCCGGAAGGGGAAACTACCGATATCTCGCAATTCCCGGAAATGATCCAGGAACGTTTGCGCGGGGCCGATGGCAAGCCGGATCCGGCGCGCATCGCCCAGCTGCGCCAGCGCATGTGCAGCACTGAAGGGGCAGCAGGGCCGGACCCGGAACGCTTTGCTGCCTTGCGCAAATCGCTGTGTGAAGCGGAAGAACGGGCCGCCCCGGACCTGTCCGCCTTGCCCGAACGAATGCTGGAACGGCTGAAGGGGCCGGATGGGGAAATTGACCCGGCCAAGCTGGCTGAGTTCAAGAAACGTGTGTGCTCCATGCCGCCGCCGCCCGCCATGGCCAATGCCGGTCAGCCCGGTGGTCGCAGCGGCGGTGGCGGTGGCGGGCGGCGCGGCGGATCGCCATTCGGCCCGGGTGGCGACGGACAGGGCCGCTGGAGCTTGTCGCTTTATCACACGGTCGAGCTGAAAAATGATGCACTGATTGCCGTTGGCGGCCCGCAACTGGACTTGCTGCGCGGCGATGCACTGGGCGGCGGCGGCGTGGCCCGTCACAAGCTGCAACTGGAAGGCGGCCTGTTTTACGAAGGCGTGGGCATGCGCCTGTCCGGCAACTATGCCAGCTCCACCACGATCAATGGCAGCGGCCTGCCAGGATCGACTGATCTGTACTTCGGTGATTTGGCGACCTTTGACATGCGGATTTTCATCAATTTGGAACAGCAGAAATGGCTGACCGGCGAAAATCCAGGTTTCTTCAAGGGCACGCGCATGTCGATCCGGGCGAACAACATCTTCAATACCCGTCAGCGGGTTACAGACAGCAATGGCGTGGTCCCGCTCAGCTACCAGCCGGCCCTGATTGATCCGGTTGGGCGCTATGTAGAGGTCAGCTTCCGCAAGATGTTCTAGGGTCAGGACCCATTAATCACGCTGTCGAGGCGCCTGAATGGCGAACATATCGGACGAAAATGCGCGCCGGGAAGACTGGATGTCTTTCCAAGCGTTTTTTTGGCCGAGATGGAAGCCATTCAGGCGTCCCTGCGGGATTTGACCAAAATGGCCCAGTGCCACGTC
>JAGREF010000195.1 GCA_020446665.1 Sphingomonadaceae bacterium | reverse complement strand
CGATATAGTTGATGTCATGCCCGGCGGCATGGGCATAGGGGCCGGTCTGGCCCCAGCCGGTCATGCGGCCATAGACAAGCTTTGGATTGTCCGCGAGCAGCTCGTCCGGCCCCAGCCCCAGCCGCTCCATCACGCCGGGGCGAAGGCCTTCGATCACGCCATCGGCATTGGCGCACAGCTTGCGCGCTACGGCCAGCGCTTCAGGCGATTTGAGGTTCAGCCCGATGGACCGGCGCGAACGGGCGAGGACATCCTTGCCCCTCATGCTGCCCACCCCGCCCGCCGGGCCGGGGCGTTCGATCCGGATCACTTCCGCGCCATGGTCGGCCAGCATCATCCCGGCAAAGGGACCCGGCCCGATCCCGGCAAATTCAATGATCCGCAATCCCGAAAGGGGGCCTGCCATGCTTATTTTCCCTTCCAGTTGGGCGCGCGCTTTTCTGCAAAGGCGCGCGGCCCCTCCTGCGCATCTTCGCTGACAAAGACCAACTGCACCAGCGCGCCCTGACGCTTCCAGCGCTCTTCCCGCGGCCAGCTGCGCGATTCGTCCATCACCTGTTTGGACACACGCACTGCCAGCGGACCATTGGCGCTGATCGTGCGCGCCAGTTCCAGCGCGCCATCCAGAGCCGGACCATCGCTGATGCGATTGACCAGCCCGATTGCATGGGCGCGGGCCGCGTCGATAAATTCACCGGTCAGCGCCAGTTCCATCGCCACCTTGTGCGGCACCAGATCAGGCAGCGCCATCAGCCCGCCCGCCGCCGCGGCCAGGCCCCGCTTTACCTCCGGAATCCCGAATTTCGCGGCGCTGTTGGCCACCACCAGATCGCAGGCGATCATCAGTTCCAGCCCGCCCGCCAGCGCATAGCCATCAACGGCTGCGATAAGCGGCTTTTTCGGCGGCGCTTCCACCAGCCCGCCAAAGCCGCGCCCCTTCACCATCGGGCTTTCACCACGCAGGAACCCTTTCAGATCCATGCCCGAACAGAAGGTGCCACCCGCACCGGTCAAAATCCCGACGCGCAGCGCATCCTCGCCATCGAGCCGGTCCAGCGCCGCAGCAATGCCCTCCGCCACATCGCGGTTGACCGCATTCTTGGCCTCCGGCCGATTGATCGTGATAATGAGGACGCCGTTATCCTCTTGCACCAGCACAGCATCTGCCATGATGAACCTCTTCCCTATTTGTACTTCGCTTGCGCGCATTTGTGCAGCCTGCAGGGCACAGATCAACCGAAGATTTCGCTTTCGCTGGCACAGTTCTGCTACGCAGAGCCGGCAAACCGCCCATGCCGTAACGGCAGGCTTTTGCGCCGGAGTGGATGAGATTTTCTCGCGAATTTTCGTGACGTGGATTGCGTGACCGGCAGGGACTTTGTATCCAACTTGTCACACTCGAAGCTATAAATGGTTGTCAGGCAAGGCAGGCAATTGCAACCAAGGGCAGTTGGTTGCAACTGGAACATTCCGGATGTGATGGCCGTGGAGGGCCATTACCTTTGGGAATTCATGGGAATTGGCCTTTCAGGGGAGGGCCTTAATTTAGGGAAAGAACATGAGAAACAAAGTTTTACTCAAAGTGAGCGCTGCGCCTGCCGCGCTGGGGCTTGCCTTGGTCGCAACCCCTGCGCTGGCGCAAGCCGCCGATGGTGCAGAAGCAGATAACGCACCGATTATCGTGACCGGTTCGCGCATTGCGCGGCCTGATCTTCAATCACCTTCGCCGGTTACCGTGGTCGGCAGCGAAGACATCAAGCTGGAAGGCACGACCCGGGTTGAAGACATCCTCAACTCGCTGCCGTCTGTCGCCGCCAGCCAGGCCTCTTCGCTCGCCAATGGCGCTAGCGGTACGGCAACGGTTGACCTTCGCGGGCTCGGCACCAGTCGCACGCTGGCGCTGATCAACGGCCGCCGCATCGTCCCCGGTGACCCGCAGCCCGGCAGCGGTTCTGCCGCAGACATCAACATCATCCCCGCTGCCTTGCTGAAGCGCGTGGAAGTGCTGACCGGCGGTGCTTCGTCGGTTTATGGTGCTGACGCTGTGGCCGGTGTTGTCAACTTCATCATGGATGACGACTTCGAAGGCTTCAAGGTTGACGCCAATTATGGCTTCTACCAGCACAACAACAATAACAGCTTTATCCGGCCGCTGCTTGATGCGCGCGGTTTCCCCTATCCGACTGGCAGCAGCACCGATGGCGGAAGCTTCGACACCACGATCGCATTCGGATCGAAATTCAACGATGATCGCGGCCACTTCATGATGTATGGCGGGTATCGCAAGATCAGGCCGGTTACTCAGGCTCAGCGCGACTACAGCGCCTGCGTTATCCAGAATGTCGGCAGTGGTGCAAACCGCTGCGGTGGTTCCGCAACCACGCCGAACGGCAATGCACTGGTGTTCGACAGCTCGGTCACGACCGGTACGTCGACCTTCTACACCTTTGCCCCGAACCGCGGTTTCGTGAACGGCCTGGGCGTTTTCAACTTCGCTCCGTTCAACTTCTACCAGCGTAATGACGAACGCTTCACTGCCGGTGCTTTCGTCAATTATGAAGTGAGTTCGTCTTTCCGTCCGTACATGGAATTCATGTTCATGGACGACCAGACGACCGCACAGATCGCACCGTCGGGTGACTTCGGTAACACGCTGACTGTCAACTGTGACAACCCGCTGCTCGGTGCAGACCAGCTCGCCGTTGTCTGTAGCCCGGAAAACCTGATCAACGGTTTCCTCGGCACCTTCCCGCTTGCAGTTGGTGCAGCCTATAACCCCAATCCGGGCGCTGCCCCGATTGCCTTCGCCGATGGCCAGGGCGGTACTTACAACCAGGGTTATTTCCTGCTGCTGCGTCGTAACATCGAAGGCGGTCCGCGTCGTGCCCAGCTCGGCCACACCACCTATCGCGGTGTGATCGGGGCAGACGGTGACATTGATCCGGCATGGTCCTACAACGCCTACTATCAGTATGGCCGTGTTGACTTCTCGCAGGTCTATGAGAACGAATTCTCGGTTGCCCGCCTGAACAATGCACTCGATGCCGTGGTTGATAACCGTCCCGGCAGCGCAACCAATGGCCAGATCGTCTGTCGTTCGGTCATCACTGGCGCCGATCCGAACTGCGTCCCCTATGACGTGTTCGCAGGTGAAGGTGGTGCCAGCCAGGATGCACTTGCCTATCTCAACGCAACCGGCTTCCAGAGCGGTGAAACCATCGAACAGGTGGCCAACCTCTCCTTCACGGGTGACCTTGGCCAGTATGGTCTGACGTTCCCGTGGGCCAGCGATGGTGTGATCGTCAACGTCGGCACTGAATGGCGCAAGTCGCAGCTCGAACTGCGGGTTGACCAGGCATTTGCCACCGGTGACCTTACCGGCCAGGGCGGTGCGACGCTGCCTCTGTCGGGCAGCATCAAGGTTCTCGAATTCTTCGCAGAAGCCTCGATCCCGGTCGTGCAGGATGGTTTTGTCGACCTGTTTGCTATCAATGCCGGCTATCGCCGTTCGGATTACGACACCAGTGCAGGTGGCAGCTTCGGGACCAACACCTACAAGATCGGTGCCGAACTGGCTCCGGTTGAGGACATCCGTTTCCGCGTCATGTACAACCGCGCTGTTCGTGCCCCGAACATCTCGGAACTGTTCCAGACGCAGGCGGTCGGCCTTTCAGGTTCGAACGATCCGTGCTCGGGCTTCACGATCTCGGCAACCGACTATGGCTGTCTCGCTCAGGGTCTGTCTGTCGGTCAGGGTGTCACGCCGAACCCGGCTGGCCAGTATAACGGCCTGCTCGGCGGCAATCCGAACCTGCAGCCGGAAAAGGCATCGACCTGGACCGCAGGTTTTGTGCTTGATCCGAACTTCCTGCCTGGCTTCACCGCAACGCTGGATTACTACAATATCAAGATCGACAACGCGATCCGCTCGTTCGGTCCTGATGCGATCCTCCAGAACTGCGTTGACAATGCTTCGGCGACCTTCGTTCCGGACTCCTGCGCTCTCGTCAATCGCGACGCAGCCGGTTCGCTGTGGCTGACCCCGGGTGGCTTCACCCAGGATCTTCCCAACAATATCGGCAGTGTGAAGACGGCCGGGTTTGAGGGCACGATGAACTATAGCCGTTCGACCGGTCTTGGTCGGGTTGCTGTCTCGTTCACCGGCACTTACCTGAACAAGTATGAAGTCCGCAATGGCCTGGTCAATGCTGATGGCAGCGCCGTGACCTATGACTGCGCTGGCTTCTATGGCCCGACCTGCAGTGTCGGCGGTGGTACCGATGCCGGTGCTCCGCTGCCCAAATGGCGGCACAAGATGCGCGCAAGCCTGAACATGGATTCGGGTATTGGACTGTCGCTTCAGTGGCGTCACATTGGCAAGGTGACGGCGGAAACCCTGTCTTCGGATGCAGCGCTGAGCGCAGGCAACCAGAACGGCCCGGGTGCAAGGATCGGTTCGGTCAATTACATTGACGCGGTGGCCACCTTCGACGTCATGGACCGCTTCCAGTTCCGCCTTGGTGTGAACAATCTGTTCGATAAGGAACCGCCGCTGGTTACCTCCGGTGGTGGCGGTACGCCGAACCTGTGCCCGACCGGCCCGTGTAACGGCAACACCTACCCGGCGACGTGGGACGCTCTTGGGCGTTACATTTTCACCGGCGTCACGCTCGACTTTTAACAGCCGAAGCGTAAAGAATAGCGGAGAGCCCCCAACCGGGGCTCTCCGTTTTCTTTTGGCGACGAGCATTTCGTTGCCGATCCTGCCCGATGACCTTGCGAGCAACGCATGACTGCCTCAGCCCACCCGGATCCAGCGACCATTCTCAACCGCTGCGTGCAGCTCGCACAGAGAGGCAAGCTGGCCGAAGCGCGGCAGCAGGCAGCAGAAGCACTCGCCAACCGCCCTGCAGATCCACTCCCTTTCCTGGCCTTTTGCGGCATGGTCTGCGCGCGAATGGGCGATCTGGATGCGGCTGTAGACTATCTCGCACAGGCACATGAAAAGCGTCCGCAGGACATCACTATCGCCTGCAACCTGATTGCCACTCTCAATGAGGCCGGGCGGCAGCAGGCTGCCCTTGATATTGCCAGCGCCGAGCTGGCCGCGGCTGACCAGTCCCTGCGGGTCGCCCGCTATCGTGCCTTCCTGGCACAGCAGCTGGAACGCTTTGACGAGGCAATCCCAGCCTATGAAATGATCATCGCCCGTGCGCCGAACGATTTTGAATGTTGGAACAATCTTGGCAATGCGCGGTCCGGAGCGGGTGATTTTGCAGGCGCGGTCGAGGCCTTGCAACGCGCCGTAGCACTGGATCCTGGCGCAGCCCCTGCGCGGCTGAATCTGGGCGCCGCCCTGCTCTCTGACGAACGCGAGGCGGATGCCATTGCCATGTTTGAAGGCATTGCACAGGACTTTCCAGACGACACGCAGGCGCTCAACCAGCTCTATTTCCATTACAAGCAGCAAGGCTTGCAGGAAGAAGCGATGGAGGTTTTGCAACGGGCCGTATCGCGCGATCCGGATTCGGCAGACCTGCAGATCAAACTGGGCGCGGAATATAGTGTGCTGCGCGACACCAAGGCAGCCGAAACCGCCTATCGCCGGGCGCTTGCCCTCGATCCTCTTGAAATTGACGGCTATCTGGGCCTCGCGATCCAGTTTGAGCACACCAACCGAGAAGACTTGTTTGCGCCCTTGATTGCTGAAGCGCGCGGGCACGGTGTGGATGATGCGTCGCTGGCCTTCATCGAAGCACTGGAATTGCGCCGCCAGAAACGCTTTGAGGAAGCTCTGGCCAAGCTTGACGCGATCCCGGACGATATCGAGCTGGTACGCACCGCCCATATGCGTGCCACCCTGCTGGACCGGCTGGGCCAGAGCGATGACGCCTATGCGGCATTCACCCATGTCAACGCGATGCTGGCTGAAACGCCCACCGAACCGCTGGCCCGCGCCTCGGAATTGCGCCGCAAGCTGAGTGAGGAAATCGCCTTGCTCGAACCGTCATGGCTGGATAGCTGGCAAGCAGCGGAGATTTCAGATCCGCGGCCGGATCCGGTGTTCCTGGTTGGCTTCCCCCGTTCAGGCACCACGCTGCTGGATACCATCCTGATGGGCCATCCAGATACAGTTGTGATGGAAGAGCAACCGCCATTGAACCATGTGGAGGAGCAGTTTGGCGGCATCGCTGCACTGCCATGCATGGACAGCGCGACGATCATGGCGGCACGAGCAGCCTATTTTGCCGAAGTTGACGCACTCCAGCCCGTCGCCTCGGGGCAGCTACTGGTCGATAAATCGCCGTTATTCCTGTATCGGCTGCCGCTGATCCGACGGCTATTCCCGAACGCCCGCATCATTCTGGCGCTGCGTCATCCCTGCGATGTCGTGCTGAGCTGCCTGATGAGCAATTTCCGGCTCAACCCGGCCATGGCCAATTTCCTGCGTCTGGAGGATGCAGCAGAATTCTACGACCTGTGCTTCACGCATTGGCAGGCCTCGCGCGGATTGTTTCCTGAAAATATCTATGCGCTGAAATACGAGGAGCTGGTCGAAGACGTGTCGGAGCAAGTGCGGCCATTGCTGGAATGGCTGGGGCTGGAATGGCACGATAATGTGCTGGACCATACAAGCACTGCACGCTCCCGCGATCTGATTACCACGGCCAGCTATTCGCAAGTGGTCGAGCCGATCTACCGCCGCGCATCAGGCCGCTGGAAACGGTATCACAAGCATCTGGAGCCTGCCTTGCCAAGGCTGGCTCCGTGGATTGCCTCACTGGGCTATGACCCGGTCGGCGACGCCGGATAGGTGCTGCCCGACGGCATTCGCACAGGTCAATTTTCGCAATGCGTGGGATAGATGGTGAGCCCTGCTGGGTTCGAACTGACGTGACCCCATTCTTTCCACCAGCTGGGATTAGAGCC
>JAGREF010000194.1 GCA_020446665.1 Sphingomonadaceae bacterium | reverse complement strand
GTGCGAAGTCCACTTGGTGTTGATCGACTGGCCGAAACCGTCCACCAGATCCACGCCCGGTGCGTTGAAGTAGCGATACTTCAGGCCGATGTCCCAGCTATCCGTCAGCGGGGCGCGAACGCCGGCCAGTGCCTGCCAAGCGAAACCGGTGTCGGAATCGTTGAGGCCCGGACCTGCGGTGTTGACCGTGGTCGAAACGTCTACGCGAGCGACACCAACACCGCCGCCAACGAAGCCCTGCAGGCCGTCGTCGTCGCCGAAGTCAGCCAGCGCATTGACCATGAAGCTCAGTGCGTTCGCATCACCGGCTGCCGGGAACGAACCCGCGCCAGTAAGGGCGACACCCGAAGGGAAGCCACCGCGAGTGATCGCGACCACATCCGTGTCAGCTTCACGATAGCTGCCTTCAGCTTCGAGGCGCACAGGCCCGAAGTCGTAGCCGACGACACCACCAAAATCGAAACCGGTATCGGTTTCAATGCGACCGGCATCAACGATTGTGTTGATGTCCATGTCGAGGTCCTGAACGATCATCGCACCGCCATCTACCCCGACGTACCATTGGCCGTCGCGGGCAAGGGCAGGCGATGCAAGGGCCGTCGAGGCCATCGCTACACCTATCACTAGATTCCGCATTATAACTTTCCCCTTTTAGCGAAATTGAGCCACCGAGAGAAAGTTTCCTAACTTTTCCTTGGGTCTTAAGCAAGCAATCTATTTGAAGGAACTGTTGCAATAATGCCGCGATCCCGCTTCGTCAGTCGTGATTTTTAGGTGTCAGCCGCGTGGACAGGGTGGACCTGTTACAAATGATGGTCAGGTGGCCGGGAATATGCCGGCAATGCGTAGCGCCGAAATCAGGTTGTCTAAGGTATTGCGCGCTTCGACATCCACGACAGTGCCACCGGATGTGCTGTTTGGCGGGGTGGCGCGCTGCCAGGCACCGTTGTGCAAAATCCATTGACCGGTCGACCGGTCAAGCAAACGCATGCCATCACGCGCGGTCACAAACAGCCATGTGCCAGCCTGCCAGCCTGCCAGTTCACCGGCATGTCCGGTCCAGCTACCGGTCGGTGTGTCCGACACCAGCCAACATTCCCCTTCTGCTGGTGTGATGGGGGGAGCAGATGATTCACCTTCAATTGCGGCATGCAGCAACAGGTCTGCCCGTGATAGCGATTGGTTCACGATAAATTCCTTCTGCGCCTGGCCGGCAACCATGGCTGTGCTGCGGGCCGCGCAGGCTTTCCGGTTCCGCCGCGGAATAGAGCCGCGCTTGCGCGCCATTGGGCCAGCGGACCAGTTGCCGCGAAGGTTCAAAGCGCGGGCGCAGGCGGGGCGGAGCGATGGCCAGCAGCCCGCTTTCCCCCTCCACCATCACCTTGCGCGCTTCGCCCAGCGAGGCCGCGACCAGCGCGATGCGCGCAGCGGGATCATTTTCCGCAATCGCGCGCACCCATTCGGCCCCGGCGCGCGTCTTGCCAAAGCCGCGCCCGGCCATGATCAGCCAATATTGCCAGCTGCCCGATGGCGGCAATTGCGCCTCGCGCGCCCAGATCTGCCAGCGACAGGTAAAGGCGGCGCGCTGGCGCGTGGTCAGCCGGGCCAGTTCTTCAAGCCGGGCTTCAGGTTCCAGCCTGAGCAGCCATTCAGCCTTGCTGTTACGCGACATTTCCGGCTTCCGGCTTGTGCTCAGCCAGAATCGCTTCATTGGCAAAGCGGCGCTGGCGCATATCCTCGATAAAGGCGTCGATGGATTCCAGCACGGCCTGCTCATCCTCTTCCTCGCGATAGGCGCGTTCCTTCGCCACCGTTTCGCGGTGCGCGGCCAGCAGACGCAGTGCATTGGCGACATCCATCTTGCGCTTCGGGTCCGGGTCGCGGAGATAGCCGAGCACTTCCATCTCCAGATGTTCGTAGCCTTCGAGCAGAGCTTCACGCCACTGCCTCGCGAAGTCGGGATGTTCGCGCCGGGCCTTGTAAGCGCGACTTATGGACACACCAGCTTCCTCGGCTGCGGCGCTGACATTGGATGTGGCGGCCAGTGCCTGCAGGAAGTAGCTCCGCCAATGCTTGTTGAGCAGACCTTCACCAGCCTGTTCGCGCTGGCGCGGGGTTATCTTCGTGGTCTTGTGGCGCGCCTTTGCAGGGCGGGCACGGGCTGGAGTCCCGGTCGCCTTGGTCATTCGTGCTTTCCTTGAATGGCGGGGTTATCGCTGCCCAAATGCAAACGGGCAGCACCTGCCAGCAGGGCCGCCCGTTTCGACTCGGTCTATCGCGATGTTCCAGTTATGTACCCAAACAGCGTTACGATGTCAATATAAAAGTGCCATATAGGTTAATTATCTCTACGCTTGCCACCAGACTCCGCCTCGCCTAGATCGCGGCAAGGCCCCACGAAACAAGGTTTTCCCATGCTGCGCCGCCTTTACGACTGGACGATGGACAAGGCATCGCACCCGCATGCCCAGTGGTGGCTGGCAGCATTCAGCTTTGCCGAGTCGAGCTTTTTCCCGATCCCGCCGCATCCGCTGCTGGGGCTGATGTGTCTGGCAGAGCCGAAAAAGGCGATCCGCTTTGCAGCGATTACCACCATCGCATCGGTGATTGGCGGCCTTTTCGGCTATATGATTGGCTATTTCCTGTTTGAATCGGTCGGCCAGCCGCTGATCGCGGCACTGGGGCTGAGCGACAGTTTCCCGCCTGCCGCCTGCTATCTGAAAGAGCGCGACTGGGAAGTGATCTTCCTCGCCGGAACCACACCGATCCCCTTCAAGCTGCTGACCATTACCGCCGGTTTCATCGGCATGGCCTTACCCAGTTTCATCCTTGCCAGCATTGCCGGTCGGTCGCTGATTTTCATGGCCGTGGGGATCCTGTTCCGCCTGTTCGGCGCGCCGATCAAGGCGGTGATTGACCGCTATTTCGGCATTGTCACCGCTGTGTTCGGCGTGCTGTTCATCGGCGGCTTTGTCGCCATCGCGCTGCTCAGTGGCGGGGGTGACAAGGAAGACACCAATCCCTGCGCCAGCGCGACGATGGAAAGCATCAGCGCTGGGCGTTGAGCCAAAGACATTTCGAGAATTCTCGAAATAACACTTGCGAAGCGTCGCAAACATTTCGATAAAATTCGAAATGAACGCGACTCAAGCCATCGCTGCCCTGTCCGCTCTGGCGCAGGAACATCGCCTTGCTGCCTTCCGCCTGCTGGTGGAAGCGGGCAGGGACGGATTGCCTGCGGGACAGATTGCGGAGCGGCTGGCGATCCCCAATTCCTCGCTCTCCTTCCATCTCACACAGCTCAGCGAGGCAGGGCTGGTGCAGCAACGGCGCGATGGGCGCTCGCTGGTCTATTCTGCCAATTTTGCAGCGATGAACGGACTGACTGCTTTCCTCACGGAAAATTGCTGTGGCGGGGAAAGCTGCGCCGGCGATGCGGCAATCGGCCCGGTTACGGGGGAAGAGGAGACCGCTGCATGATCCGCAATATATTATTCCTTTGCACCGGTAATTCCGCCCGGTCGATCCTGGCCGAGGCCATTCTGGAACAGCGGGGAAAGGGGCGTTTTCATGCCTTCTCCGTCGGGAGCAAGCCGCGCGGCATTCCCAATCCGCTGGCAATTGCGCTGCTGCAGGCCAAGGGCCATGCGACCGACCATTTCCGCTCCAAGAGCTGGGATGAATTTGCCGGTCCGGATGCGCCGGACCTGCATGGTGTGATCACTGTATGCGACAATGCCAAGGGTGAAAGCTGCCCGGTCTGGCCCGGCCATCCGGTGCAGGCGCATTGGGGCATTCCCGATCCGGCGGGGGAAGGGCATGACGGCGATCCGCGCGATTTTGCCATTGCCTATGACCGGCTGGCCGAACGCGTCGAACGCATGTTGCAACTCAAGGAAGATCAGCTTGATGCCCGGGCATGGCGCGATGCGCTGTCGGCCATCGGGCGCGAGTGTGAAGGAACCAGCTGATGGCGCTGTTTGAACGCTGGCTGTCGCTATGGGTGGCGCTTGCCATTGCGGCGGGAGTGGTACTGGGCCTGCTCGCGCCCGGCCTGTTTGCGGTGCTGGCAAATTTCCAGATTGCGTCCGTCAATCTGCTGGTCGCGCTGCTGATCTGGGCGATGATCTATCCGATGATGGTGGGGGTGGATTTTTCCAGCCTCGGCCAGATCGGCAAGCGGCCCAAGGGGCTGATCATCACCATCATCGTCAACTGGCTGGTGAAACCCTTCACCATGGCCGCGCTGGCGGTGCTGTTCTTCGATCACCTGTATCGCGGGCTGATCCCGGCGGGTGACGCGCAGCAATATATTGCCGGGCTGATCCTGCTGGGGGCGGCCCCTTGCACGGCAATGGTGTTCGTCTGGTCTCAGCTCACCCGTGGCGACCCGGCCTATACGCTGGTGC
>JAGREF010000193.1 GCA_020446665.1 Sphingomonadaceae bacterium | reverse complement strand
TGCTGATGATGCGGCTGGAGAGCGATCTGGGCGAATTGCTGCTCGCCTGTGCGGAAAACCGCCTTGGCTCTGCCCAACGTGCGAAGATGCGCCGTGAGACTGCGCTGACCGTGGTGATGGCCGCCAATGGCTATCCGGGTACACCGGAAAAGGGCGGCACGATTGATCTGGGCGCGGCCGAAGCGGATGGCGCGAAAATCTTCCATGCGGGGACGAAGCTGGACGGCGCACAACTGGTCGCCAATGGCGGGCGCGTGCTCAATGTCACTGCGCTGGGCGAGAATGTCACCACAGCGCAGGCCGCCGCCTACAAGGCCGTGGATGAAGTGAACTTCCCCACCGGCTTCTGCCGCCGCGATATCGGCTGGCGGGAGGTTGCGCGGGAGGCGCTGGGTTAATCAACAATCCTCCCCAGTTTGCGACAGCCAAATGGGGAGGATCATGCCAGACTCAGTTCTGCTTGAGATAATCCCGATGCGGGCCGTATTCGCCGGGATCGGGCGCCGCGGGGCAAGCGTTTGGCTTCACTTCCGCCCGCAGAATCTTTGAGCCGCTATACCAGAGGCGGACTTCGCTATCGGCGTGGATCGGCCCGCCATTGGAAGCGGTATTGTTGAACGCCGCATGCAGTCTGAAATCCGAATGGCGGAAGATTCTCCCACCTAGCGCGACTGTCTCGCGATCATGACCGGCTTCAGGCATAGGATGATAATAGTCGAGGCAACCGGCAACGAAATCAGCCTCCCCCTGCGCCAATAAAGCGCGCAACCGGCTTCGCTCTAGAAACTGGACAACTGCAATCACAATCACCCCCGCCAAGAGCAGGGCCAGCAAGGCTCTATAGCCATAGATCAGCCACCGCATCACCGGTTCTTCCGGCAGCGCCCGCCGCCATTCGAGCAGGTTTGCCAGCAGCAGAATTGCCGGGAAGAGATATAACGGCCAGACCCCCGCAAACCAGAAATCTGGCCAACGGGTCAGATCAAAGGCGAGCGTAAATCCCGGCGGCGGCTGCAAATCAGCCGCCCAGCTTTTCCGCCATCAACGCCTTCAGATCCGCTTCGGGCCGTGCGCCGTAGTGGCTGATGATCTCTGCCGCTGCGATGGCGCCCATGCGCAGGCAAGTCGCGAGATCGGCACCTTTCACATGCCCGTGGAGGAAACCAGCGGCGAACAGATCGCCCGCGCCGGTCGTGTCCACCACTTCGTCTACCGGTTCCGCCGCCACTTCGGCCCGTTCACCATTGGCAACAGCCACCGCGCCTTCTTCGCTGCGGGTGACGACCAGAACGGGAACCTTGGGTGCCAGCGCGGCAATCCCGGCATCGAAATCATCCTCGCCGGTCAGCGCGGCCAGCTCGACATGGTTGGCGAAGAGGATGTCGATCAGCCCCTCTTCAACCAGAGCGCGGAAATCGTCGCCATGGCGCGAAATCACGAAAGCATCGGAGAGCGTGAAAGCGACCTTGCGGCCTGCCGCACGAGCCGCATCAATTGCCTTGCGCATCGCCGCGCGCGGCTCTTCGGGATCCCACAGATACCCTTCGAGGTAGAGGATGCTGGCCGAGGCAATCGCATCCAGATCAAGCGCGGCAGCCGGCAAATACTGGCTCGCCCCAAGGAAGGTGTTCATCGTGCGCTGCGCATCGGGCGTCACGAAGATCAGGCAGCGCGCGGTCGGCGGATCACCGGCTCGCGGCGCGGTGTCGAAATCGATTCCGACAGCGCGAATATCATGCGCGAAGACTTCGCCCAGCTGATCATCCGCCACCTGCCCGATAAAGGCGCATTGCGAACCCAGCGCGGACAGGCCCGCCAGCGTATTGGCCGCCGAGCCACCCGAAATCTCGCGCGCGGGGCCCATTGCGTCATAGAGGTCATGCGCGCGGTCCGTATCGACCAGCGTCATCCCGCCCTTGTTCAGGCCCAGCTCGTCAATCAGCTCGTCCTGGCAAGCGGACATCACGTCAACAATGGCATTGCCGATGGCAATCACGTCATAGCGGGGGTCTGTCATGGGTATTCCTGATTGTCTGGGAAAGGGAATAACTGCTTTGCTGCGCCGCCTAGCGCGTCAGGCTCGCCACGCCAAGGCCAAGCGGCTAGGTATGTAGCCATGAAACAGGTTTTCTCCGCATTGGCACGTGCACTGGGCCAGTTGGGCGACCGTGCTGTGCTGGAAATTGTCGCCAAGTCCATGGCGCTGACGCTGGCAGTGTTTGCCGCAGCCGGGGTGGCGATCTGGGCTGCAATGCGCTGGCTGCTGGCGGATCTTGAAATCCCTTACAGCAATGAAGTGGGCGCGGTGCTGGGCGTGGTTCTGGCCATCCTCGGCGGCTGGCTGCTGTTCCGCTTTGTTGCTCTGGCCGTGCTGCAATTCTTTGCCGATGAAGTGGTGCAGGCGGTGGAACGCAAGCATTATCCTGCTGCCGCTGCCAAGGCGCGGACCCTGCCTTTCGCCGAAGAACTGGCAAACAGTTTGCGCGGGCTGGGCCGGGCATTGCTGATCAATCTCGTCGCGCTGCCCATCGGGCTGGTGCTGCTGGTGACGGGCATTGGCACAGCAATCTGGTTCTGGGCGGTCAATGCCTGGCTGCTGGGGCGCGAATTGCAGGACATGGCGTGGTTGCGCCATGCCCATGCGCCGGGTGCCCCGGCCCCGTTAAGCGGTGGAACGCGCTTTTTGCTCGGTGGAGCGATTGCTGCGCTGCTGCTGGTCCCTTTCGCCAATTTGCTCGCTCCGGTAATCGGAGCAGCAGCGGCGGTGCATCTGGTGCAGCGGCGCGCCGGGAATGAGTGCGGGAATCGGGATCATGCGTAAAACCAACGGCTTTGCACTGCTTTGCGGCACGGCGCTGCTCGCCGCTTGCGGCAGCGCGACGACAGGGACCACACCGGTGCGCACCACTACGGCGCCGGTAAGCAAGCCAGTGCGGACCACCACAGCCATCCCGCCCAGCCAGCCCCCGCGCACCGCTCCCGGCAGTTTCCGCCCGGCCCGGGTGATGCAAGTGCCGGGGCTGGAAGGGGTAATCGGTTCCAATGCTGACGGTTTGCAGCGCCAGTTCGGCCTTGCCCGGCTTGATGTGTGGGAAGGCGATGTGCGCAAGCTGCAATTCAGCGGTGATGCCTGCGTGCTGGATATCTATCTCTATCCCGCACAACCCGGCGCAGAACCTCAGGCGACCTATCTCGATGCGCGCCGTGCCAGTGACGGGCTGGATGTGGACCGCGTCGCCTGTGTAAAGGCGCTGCGCGGGCGGTAATTTACCGCGTTTTAAGGCTGATTTGCGATAGGGGCGGGAACTGAAAACGGGGATCCCGCCACATGAGCTACCAGTTTGCTGATCTTGCCCGGGCAGTCGCTGCCGACGGACAGGCCTCTTCCGATGAAATCCTCGCCCTGCGCCGCCTTGGCTGGGGGGATGGGCAGATCCATCGCGAGGAAGCCGAAGCCATTTTCGCGGTCAATCGCCAACTGATTGATCGCACGGAAGAATGGGTCGATTTCTTTGTCGAAGCACTGGGCGAATTCATCGTCAATGGCACAGAGCCGCGCGGCTATGTCGACGAGGAAGAGGGACAATGGCTGATCGGCGCGATTGACCATGATGGCCGGCTGGAAAGCATGGCGGAACTGGAACTGCTGGTGCGCGTGATGGAACGCTCCACCAATGTGCCGGACAGTCTGAAACATTATGCGCTGCGCCAGGTCGAACAGGCCGTGCTGAGCGGCACTGGCCCGACGCGCTGTGGCGGTGAATTATCCGATACGCATATTACCGCGGCGGAATGCAAGCTGGTGCGCCGGATCATCTTTGCCAGTGGCGGGCATGGCCCGGCTGCTGTCACCCGTTACGATGCGGAAATGTTGTTCCGCCTGAAGGACGAGACGCTGTCCGAAGCCAATGATGCCGCGTGGGATCAGCTCTTCGTCGATGGCGTGGCCAATTATCTCAAGGGGTTCCAGCTTGCCAATGCGCAGATCAGCCATGAGCGCGCGAAAGAGCTGGAATCCTTCATCGCGGATAACCGCCCGCGCGTAGGCCGGTTCTTCGGCCAGATGGCGCGCGAAATGCCGCAGGTCCGCAACCATTTCGGCAAGGTGTTTGGCCGGAATACGGGCGGCACCAGCTATGTCGAGGCAGAGGCTGCGGGCAATCTCGTCACCAGTGATGAAGAAGCATGGCTGGAAAAGATGATCGACGCCGATGGCGCTGTCGATGATCTGGAGCGCGCCTTGCTGGCGCGGATTGCCGCGGGGGATTGAGCGGTCAGGAGGGCGCTGGCAGCCCTCCACCACCGCGCCAATCAGACCATGAAGGACTCGCCGCAGCCGCAGGCGCCCTTGGCATTGGGGTTTTCAAAGGTGAATCCGGCGGTGAAATCGTCTTCCTGCCAGTCCATCACACTGCCCACGAGATAGAGCACGCTCGCACCATCAATGTAGAATGTGCCGCCCGGTGTTTCGATTTTCTCGTCGAAACCAACCTCTTCGCTGACATAATCGACCGAATAGGCGAGGCCTGAGCAGCCCCGGCGCGGGGTGGAGAGCTTCACGCCAATGGCATCCTCGGGCGCCTTGCTCATCAGTTCGGCAATGCGCGCCTCAGCGGCGGGAGTCAGCGTGACAGCGGCAGGGCGCTGGCGGGTTTTCGTGTCAGTCATCACAGCATCCCCAATTCGAGGCGGGCTTCATCGCTCATCTTGTCCGGGCTCCATGGCGGATCCCAGACCAGCACCACTTCCGCATCGCGCACACCGGGCACAGCGCCCACACGCAGTTCCACTTCACCGGGCATGCTCTCTGCCACCGGGCAGTGGGGCGTGGTCAGCGTCATGGTTACGATTGCATCGCTTTCCTGCGTAATATCAACCGTATAGATCAGGCCCAGATCATAGATATTGACGGGGATTTCCGGATCGAAAATCTCCTTCAGCGCAGCCACGACCTCTTCATACAGTTCCCCGCCCGGTTCGCCGGTGGGCACATTCTCCGGCTTCTTCTGCAGGAAGCCTTCGAGATAATCGCGTTTGCGCTCCAGCTTTGCCCCGGCGCTTTCCGCATCGGGATCAACCGCGTCAGACACGCGGGCGCGCGGGGGCTTCACCACCGTTTCATTGGGGGCCGGAGCCGCTACATAATCCTTGTCCGAATGCTCTTCGCTCATCCGAAAATCCTCTTGGTTCGCTCGATCCCGCGCAGCAGCGCGGCGATATCTTCCTGATTATTATAGAGACCAAAGCTGGCGCGGGCAGTCGCGGGGACACCCAGATGGTCCATCAGCGGCTGCG
>JAGREF010000192.1 GCA_020446665.1 Sphingomonadaceae bacterium | reverse complement strand
CCTTGAAGTTGGTTTCGATAATGCCTGAGCGACCGCCGCCGACACCGCTGGCATAGGCGAGCGAGATGTCATGCGCGTTCCCGCTTGCGTCCTGGTGGACAGCAATCAGGCATGGCACGCCGCCGCCCTTGAGATATTCACCACGCACCGTGTGGCCGGGACCCTTGGGCGCGATCATGATGACGTCAATATCGGCGCGCGGTTCGATCAGGCCGAAATGGACATTGAGGCCATGGGCGA
The DNA here is from genome assembly GCA_020446665.1 of Sphingomonadaceae bacterium. Taxonomy (GTDB): domain Bacteria; phylum Pseudomonadota; class Alphaproteobacteria; order Sphingomonadales; family Sphingomonadaceae; genus JACXVD01. Next base: position 1,972 of record JAGREF010000192.1, on the reverse strand, counting down.
AGGCGAGCGCTGCGCCGGGCTTCATATTGTCATGGATGTCGGCGGCGTAGATCGCGGCCTGGTGTTCGTCAGGGGCGAGGATCATGAGGATATCGGCCCATGCGGCGGCATCCTTGTTGTTCATCACCTTGAAGCCGGCGCCTTCTGCCTTCTTGGCAGTGGCAGAGCCATCGCGCAGGGCAATGGCAACGTCCTTCACGCCGCTGTCGCGCAGGTTCTGGGCATGGGCGTGACCCTGCGAACCATAACCGAGCACGGCGACCTTCTTGTCGGTGATCAGGTTGATGTCGCAATCGGCGTCGTAATAGACCTTCATGGGGCTTTCCGTTTCCTAAGCATGTTCAAAAAAATCTGCCCGCGCCCCATGGTGCGACGCGGCTGATCTTGCAAGTCAAACATGCCCGGAAAGACCGGTTTTTGGCACTATTGAGGCTGAAACTGACCCTTTTCTTCATCAGCTGTTGCAATTTCGCCGGGGTGGTTTCGTTTGATATGTTTTGCGGCATCCCCAAAGGGTGCGAAATAGAGCCCAAACAGGCTGTGCGGATCGTGATTCAACCCGTCGACACCGAAGCGCAGATTGGGGCTGCGGCGGCTCGGTTCGTGCAACGTGCCGAACAGCACATCCCATATGGCGAGGAGATTGCCGAGATTGGTGCCGAAATGTTTCGGGTCGGCAGAATGGTGAATCTGGTGATGCGCCGGGCTGAGGATGAACCGTCCCAGGTCACCACGGAACGGAATCCAGATATGGCTGTGCTGCAGTGTGACGATCAAATAGCTGCCCAGCAGCAGGATCAGATTGGTGCCATCAATCGTCAGTGGCGTGGCCTGCGGGCCAAACAGCCACAGGCACAGTCCAATCGAACCGCCCAGGGCGAGCGAGTTCAGCGCGAAATAGAGATATCCGTCCACCGGATGCATGCGATATGTGGTGACCGGCGACAGCGTTTCTGCCGAGTGGTGCACCTTGTGAAATTCCCACAGGAAGGGGACGCGATGCATCAGCCAGTGATCGAACCAGTACATCAGTTCATAGGCCAGAAAAGCGACCAGCGTGGTGATGGCCCGGCCTGTCTCGGGTGACACATCCAGCACGGCGGCTTTGCCACTGGCCGACGCCAGCAATTCCACCAGCGATCCGGAAATCACCACGGTGCTGAAGATCGTCGCGATCCAGGTGACCGGGAGTACCAGATAGCTGACCGCCAGCATGATCCAGTCTGCCACGGCTGAACGGCCGGTGAGATAGGATTTGGGCAGCAGAATCCGGCGCAAATAGCGCAAGCTCGGCAAATGGCGGCGGGTAATGCAGATCCAGCTGGCCGCAATCAGCATGGCAAAGCCGATCACCCAGATGGATAGCGAGGATGCGGGGGACCAGAGCAAGCCTTCAGCCGCACGACCGATATAATCGATCTGGGCCGAGATCGCATCTTGCGCAGATAAGCTCATAAGGTCCGGCTCTTCAGTTGCAGTACTATCGGCCCCGTTCCGGGCCGGAAAATCATTCTGCAAACCTATGGAGCCGGAGCCTTAAGGTCTCGTAAACCCTGCCGGGATTTTAGCTGCCTTCTGCACCGCGCATCATGCCGACAATGCCGGTGCGGCCAACTTCCACCAGCCCCAGATCGCGCATCAGAGCGATGAAGCTGTCCAGCTTGTCCGGCGGGCCGGTGATTTCGAAGATGAAGCTTTCCGTGGTCGTATCGACCGGGCGGGCGCGGAAAATATCTGCCAGACGCAGCGCCTCCACCCGCTTTTCGCCCGTGCCGGAAACCTTCACCAGCGCCAGTTCCCGCTCCACATGCGGGCCGGCTGCGGTGAGATCGACGACCTTGTGCACGGGCACGAGCCGTTCCAGCTGTGCCTCGATCTGGTCGATCACCTGCGGCGGGCCGTTGGTGACGATGGTGATCCGGCTGACCGCGTGGTTCTCGCTGATATCGGCCACGGTCAGGCTGTCGATATT
>JAGREF010000191.1 GCA_020446665.1 Sphingomonadaceae bacterium | reverse complement strand
ATGCCGAACATGTAGAAACGGCGATTGGCCAGATCGACCAGCACCGCCTGGTCCGGAGCATAGGGGCCCCGGTCCCAGCGCAGCCAGGGGGTGATGTAGTAAATCCCCAGCGTCAGGATCATCATCGCCCATTTGAACCGGCGGAACGGTCCGTCGATCCGCCGGTTAAAAACCGGCTCCTTCTTCTTGTAGAGAGGAGCGGGAGCCGGTGTAGTCACTTTACTGGGGTTGTTCATTCGAAGCTTCCTCTGCTGGAGCAGCAGCGGCTTCTTCAGCCTGCTGTTCCTGGAAATCTTCGCCTCCCCCGAGCGAGTGGACATAGGCAGCGAGCATCTTGATCGTCACTGCATCAAGGCGGCCCTGCCAGGACGGCATGACGCCATGCTGCGGCGTATGGATCTGCTTGCGGATCGCAGCCGGATCGCTGCCATAGAGCCAGATTGCGTCAGACAGGTTGGGCGCACCAAATTCGCGCATGCCCTTGCCTTCTGCACCGTGGCAGACGGCACAATTGGCTTCGAACAATGCTGCCCCCGCAGCATTGGCCTTGGCCTTGCCCGACAGCGACAGAATATGATCCGTCACTTGCGCGATCTGCGCCGAAGTCAGGATGCCATCACGCCCGAAAGCAGGCATCAGGCTGACGCGCGTGGCATCGTCACCCGGCTGGCGGATGCCGTGCTGCAGCGTGGTTTCGATGGTCTTGATGTCGCCGCCCCACAGCCAGTCATCATCATTGAGGTTGGGATAGCCCGGGCTGCCAGCAGCGCCAGCGCCATGGCACTGCACGCAATTGACCTTGAACGCGGCCCGACCGCCGGCAATCGCCGCGCGCATCATTTCCTCGTTCCCCTGCAATTGCTCGATCGGCATATCCGCCAGAGCTGCAACGACCTTGCTGCGCTTGGCCTGCTCTTCCTTCATTTCGGCAGCGAGCACGCCGCGGCTGGTCCAGCCCAGCATGCCCTCTGTCCCCTTGGAAAGCATGGGCAGAGCCGGATAGGCAACCACATAGGCAATGGAGAAAAGGATGCAGGCATAGAAACTCCACAGCCACCAGCGCGGCAGCGGATTGTTCAGTTCCTCGATGCCATCCCATTCATGGCCTACGGTTTCGACGCCGGTTGCGTCGTCGATGCGCTTGTTGTCAGCCATCGTTCTCATCCTTGAAAATAAGGTTTGCCGCTTCTTCGTTGCGGGACTTCGCGCCCGGGCGGAAGGGCCAGAGGCTGAAGCTGACGAATGCAATCATCATCGCCAGCAAGCCCCAGCTATCCGCCAGTTCACGCATGAAGTGATAGGTGTCCGCGCCGCTCACCGGCCCTTCTCCTGTGCCAGCTCTTCCTGAGCAGCCGCGCTGTTCAGATCGACCAGCGTGCCGAGCATCTGGAGATAGGCAACCAGCGCATCCATTTCCGTGAGCCGTTTCGGATCACCATCATAGTCACGCTGCTGCGCCTTGGGATAGCGTTCTGCCAGTGTCCCGGCATCGGCATCGGGATTGCCCTGCGCCTGCAGGTCGGCCTCGGCCAGTTCGACATCCTCATCCGTATAAGGGACGCCAACAGCGCGCAAAGTGGCCAGCCGCTTGCCCGGTGTGGGCACATGCAGGTCCGTTTCGGCGAGGAAGGAATAGGACGGCATGATGCTTTCCGGCACCACGCTGGTCGGTTCCTTCAGATGCTGGACATGCCATTCATCGGAATAGCGACCGCCCACGCGGGCCAGGTCAGGCCCGGTGCGCTTGGAACCCCACTGGAAGGGGTGGTCATACATCGATTCCGCAGCCAGCGAGTAGTGGCCATAGCGTTCCACTTCGTCGCGGAACGGACGGATCATCT
>JAGREF010000190.1 GCA_020446665.1 Sphingomonadaceae bacterium | reverse complement strand
CGCGGCTATGTGCTGCGCGATCCGGGCGAAGAGGCAGAGGCCGCCTGAGGCCGACAGAAAGTCATACCCGACTTATCGAGACAGCGAGTGCACCCGGGGCGAAAGCCTCGGGTGTTTCGTTATGTGCTCGACTGGCGCTGAGGGTTACGCCGCCTGCGCGAACTTGCTGACCACTACCGGGTGGATCTGCCCGAAAAAGCGGATATCCAGGCTGGTGCCCTGGCGGCGCGCGGCGCAGCCATTGATCTCCACCCCATCGCCCAGCGCCAGATGCAGGAAATCGCATTCTTCGGGCCATCCGCCTTCGGCTTCGATCCGGCAGCCATCGCAGGACAGGTGCGAAACTGTCACAGGAAAGGTGGAATGACCGAGTGTGCAGGATGCCTGCAATTCGGCCAATGCGCGGCTGTGAGCATGGGATGCCATCAGATTTCGTCCTTCGACAGTTTGCCTATCAAGGGCTTAACCCTACCGATTCGACATTAAGAAGGGCCGAACGGCGCGTTTAGGAAGTGGAAAGCGCAGTTGACCCTTGCCATGCACCGCGCCAAGGGCTGCTGCCATGAGTGCTTACAAGGAAGGCGATCCCACCACCCTCAACCGGCTCTATGGCCGGTCACAAGGGCGCCCTTTGCGCAAGGGGCAGCAGGATCTGATCGAAAATTTGCTGCCGCAGATTGCCGTGCCGGAAGAAGGCCCGGTGACGGCAGAGCGGCTGTTCGGGCAGGATTGCCCGCTCCATTTCGAGATCGGCTTCGGCGGGGGCGAACATCTCGCCTATCGGGCCGATATGCTGCCCGATCATGGCTTTATCGGCGCAGAGCCCTTTGTGAACGGGGTGGCACAGGCGCTGTCCCATGTGCGCGATGGCGTGGATGGCGAACATGGGCGGGGCGGCCGGCTGGCCAATGTCCGCCTGCATCTGGGCGATGCATTGCAAGTGCTGGAGCGCATCCCCGATGGCGCGCTGACCATGCTCTATCTGCTCCATCCCGATCCATGGCCCAAAGCCAAACATGCCAAGCGGCGGATGATGAATGACGGCCCGCTGGACATGATCGCGGCCAAGCTGAAGCCCGGCGGCGAATTCCGTTTCGGCACCGATCACCCGATCTATCTGCGCCACGCGCTGATGGTGATGCGCCACCATACGCATCAGTTTGACTGGCTGACGCAAGGCCCGGAAAGCTGGCAGAACCGCCCCAGCGGCTGGTGCGAGACGCGCTATGAACACAAGGCACGCACGGTCTATGGGCACGAGGTCTGGTACTTCCGCTGGAGGCGTACCGAAGGGTAGCTCTGGCGTAGAAAAGGCGTTTTAGTTCAATAATATATCTACGCTACGTTTTGCGACCCTTGGCGGCAATTTCCGCCTCGGTGATTGCTCGGTGATTGCTGGGTGATTGCTGGAAACAGTGTTCGGAGAGCAGAAATGGCGAGTGGAAAGATCACGAAACGGACAGTCGATTCGTTGATTGCGAATGCAGGCGGGAGCTTTCTTTGGGACAACAGCCTGAAGGGTTTCGGAGCCAAGCGTTCCAAGTCCGGGGCGGTTGCCTACATCCTCCAGTTCCGGATGGGCGGGCGCGAGGCGAAGACGCGGCGCTATACTATTGGCAATCACGGTTCACCCTGGACGCCGACAACTGCGCGAGACGAAGCCGAACGCCTGTCTGTGCTGATTGCGCAAGGCATCGATCCGGTCGAGGTCGAGCAGCAGCGGCGGCGTGAGGCGGTCGATCTTGCGTTCGACAACTATGCCCCTCGGTTTACCGAATCCTGTGTTGGGAAAGGCTGGCGGGTCCTTGTGGAACGCTCTTTTCGTCTCCACGCCGTACCGGTTCTTGGGTCCAAGCCATTGCCCAAGATCACCCGCGCAGATGTCGTAGCTGTGTTTGATCGCATGCCTCGTGAGCAAGCTGCGAATAAGCGGAACGTCTTTGCGGTGCTGCGCCGAATGTTCCGCTGGGCCGTGAGCCGCGGAGATATTGAGCGTAGCCCGATGGAAGGTATGGAGACGCCTCCTCCCGTCAAGTCGCGAGACCGGTGGCTTTCCGACCACGAACTCGGACGGATCTGGCGGCATACCTATAATACTCACAAGTGCTTCGGACCGATCGTTCGCCTGCTGATTGTCACGGGGCAAAGGCGTGAAGAGGTGGCATCACTGTCATGGGAGGAACTCGACCGTCCTGAGCGGTTATGGACGCTGCCAGGTAATCGGGCAAAAAATGGCGAGCCCAACCGCGTCCCGCTGAACCGACTCGCGATTGAGATTCTGGACGACGTGGCTGGAGGAAGCGGATGGCCACACCGGGGAAAGGTCTTTCCAACGTCGTCAGGCGGTGGATTCAGCGGTTATGACAAGGGCAAAAAGAAGCTCGATCAGTCGCTGGCCGAAGATGGAGGCACTCCGGTTCCACCGTGGCGACTTCATGATCTCCGGCGAACTCTGGCGACCGGCTTTCAGCGACTGGGCGTTCGTTTTGAAGTGACTGAGGCAGTGCTCAATCACATGAGTGGATCACGGGCCGGTGTGGCTGGGATCTACCAGAGACATGATTGGAGGGAGGAAAAGAAGGAAGCCATGGGCATGTGGAGTGAGCACATCACCGCATTGCTATCTGGCCAATCCGATGGTTCTACAGACCAGACTGGATAGATGCCAATCTTGCAAATAGC
>JAGREF010000189.1:4360-4835 GCA_020446665.1 Sphingomonadaceae bacterium | reverse complement strand
GATCGTCATCTGCAGGGCGCGCAGCCACAAAGTGCCGACCGGCTCCACCACTTTGAGCAGCGGCCCGATCAGGTCACTATTGGAGAGCGACCAGCCAAGGCCGAGCCCGGCCACCAGCGCACCAAAGGTCCACCAAACCGGCAGGCTGACTGAAACCAGCCCGGTATCCGCTGTCTTGTCATCCCCCACGAAAATCCCCTTTTGCACCTTTCCTTCGCATCCTTAACGCGCCATCAGGGCTTGGCAATTACAGCAATGGCGTATGCAACCTCCAGCGAGGGACAATGGGACGCAAATTTTTCGGCACTGACGGCATTCGTGGCCGCACCAATCAGGGCGTGATGACCGCCGCCATCGCCATGCGCGTGGGGCAGGCGGCAGGCAGCTATTTCCGCCGGGGCGACCATCGCCACCGGGTTGTGATCGGCAAGGATACGCGCCTGTCCGGCTATATGATGGAAAGCGCGCTGGTGGC
>JAGREF010000189.1:0-4274 GCA_020446665.1 Sphingomonadaceae bacterium | reverse complement strand
GATATGGGCGTGATGATTTCCGCCAGCCACAATCCCTTTGCCGATAACGGGATCAAGCTGTTCGGCCCTGACGGGTTCAAACTGTCGGACGAAGCCGAGCTCGCCATCGAAGCGGCTATCGCGGTGGACCAGCCGCTCGCCGATGCCGCCGATATTGGCCGTGCGCGGCGGATCGACGATGCACGCGGGCGCTATATCCACGCGGTCAAGCAGTCAGTGGCCAGCGATGTGCGGTTTGATGACCTGAAGGTCGTGGTCGATTGCGCCAATGGTGCCGCCTACCAGGTGGCGCCCTCTGCCATCTGGGAACTTGGCGCGGAAGTGGTGACGCTGGGCGTTTCGCCCAATGGGCTCAATATCAATGATGGGGTCGGTTCTACCTCCCTTGATGCGATCAAGGCCAAGGTGGTGGAAACCGGCGCACATATCGGGATCGCGCTGGATGGCGATGCAGACCGGCTGATCGTGGTGGACGAAAAAGGCCAGACGGTCGATGGCGATCAGATCATGGCACTGATCGCCTTGCGCATGGCCGAACGCGGCAGCCTGCGCGGCGGGGGGCTGGTGGCGACGGTGATGTCGAATCTCGGGCTGGAGCGGCATCTGGGCGCGCATGGCCTGACGCTGGAGCGCACTGCGGTGGGCGACCGCTATGTGCTGGAGCGCATGAAGCAAGGCGGCTTCAATGTCGGCGGGGAGCAATCGGGCCATATGATCCTGCTCGATCATGGCACGACCGGCGATGGCACCGTGGCGGCTTTGCGCGTGCTGGCCAGCCTCGTCCGCTCAGGCAAACCGGCCAGTGAATTGCTGCACCAGTTTGATCCGGTGCCGCAATTGCTCAAGAATGTCCGCTATGAAAAGGGCGCACCGCTGGATGCAGACAGCGTAAAGGCCGTGATTGCAGAGGCGGAAGCCGAGCTGGCAGGCAAGGGGCGGCTGGTGATCCGCAAATCGGGCACCGAACCGCTGATCCGCGTCATGGCTGAGGGTGATGACGGCCAGCAGGTCGAACGCGTTGTCGAACGCATTTGCGACGCGGTGCAGGCGGCAGTTTGACAAGTCAGGAAGAGATCATGGCAAGACCGACGAGAAAGCAACAATTTCTGAACGCGCTGAAAACTGCCGGCGGACGCTGCTCTAATCCAACGCTATCCGCCGAACTCGGCTGGGACGACGATATATATTGGCGAATTCACACTGAGCTGTGGGAAGAAGGAAAGATTGAAAAGGGGCGTGGTTATGGTGGCACGGCAATCCTAACGGATATTGACGCTCAGGCTGAACCGAATGAACTCGAAGCCCCCAGAATGTTCCAAAATGAGAGGGAGTTGTATGAGCCCGCAGTCAGGCAGATTCAACTCAATTGGCAAAAGGGGCATCGACTGGACGCTTGCCATGTCGAAAACGTCGCGCATCAAGGGGCGAGAGAAACCGGCGGAAATTGGTCGCGGCCAGATATTGCCCTAGTGGCCCTGAAGACTTTTGAATACCTTCCGAACAGAATTATGGAAATACATACATTTGAAGTGAAGCCGCACTATGATGTTACTGTAAAGGGCGTCATGGAATCTCTGACACACAGGCAGTTTGCAACTCGCTCCTATGTCATTTACTATACCGCTGGTAAGAAGCTATCAGACTTCCCCGAATCATCTAGAATTGAAGCAATTGCATCCAAGCATGGAATCGGCGTGATTTCAGCCAAAGATATTGAAGATTACAACTCTTGGGAGTTTATCTGCCTCGCAGAGAGGACGACCCCCGACCCGGAAGAAGTTGAGCTTTTCATTAAGCGCAGCCTCGGTGATGGAACCAAAACTCAGATTCTGAAGTGGCTGAAATAATGCTGGAAATGCGCCCCGATTGCGAAGGCTGCGGGTGCGATTTGCCTGCGGAGGCACCGGGCGCGTTCATTTGCAGCTTTGAATGCACTTTCTGCGCAGAATGCGCCGATGCGCTGGATGATCTGTGCCCCAATTGCGGCGGTGAATTGATGGACCGGCCCACCCGCTCCGCCGCATTGCAGGAAAAATATCCCGCGAGCACCGAGCGGCGACACAAGGGATAACTCTCCAACTTCCCGTTCGTGTCGAGCGAAGTCGAGACACTCGTGGCATTTGCCTCTCGACTTCGCTCGAGGCGAACGGGGTGAGGGGCGGTCATTCAGGCCAAGCTTGCCCGCGCCCACGCGCCGCATTAACCACCAGCGCATGACCAAAGCCCCTCCCCGCATTCTCACCATTGCCGGCTCGGACTCCTCCGGCGGCGCAGGCATACAGGCCGATATCAAGACCATCTGCATGCTTGGCGGCTATGCGATGAGCGCCATTACCGCCGTCACTGCGCAGAACAGCGTCGGGGTGCAGGCCATTGCCCCGCTCAGCGCAGACATGGTGCGTGATCAGATCGTCAGCTGTGTCAGCGATATTGGCGTCGATGCGGTGAAGATCGGCATGCTGCATGATGGCGCCATTATCGATCAGGTCGCTGGCGAGCTGGAGAAATTGCCCGGCCATATCCCCATCGTGCTCGACCCGGTGATGATCGCTACCTCTGGTGCGGCGCTGATCGCACCCGATACGGTGGACAAGCTGCGCGAGCGCCTGTTCCCGCTGGCGACTTTGGTTACGCCCAATCTGCCTGAGCTGGAACATCTCGCCGGGCGGAGCCTGACCACGCAGTCCATGATGGCCGAAGCGGCGGAAGTCCTTGCCAATCAATATGGCGCAGCTGTGCTGGCCAAGGGCGGCCACACGCCCGATGCGCGGATCATAGACCTGCTGGTGCCGCAGGGCGAGCGCGCTGTCGCCTTCGATCATGCGCGGATCGAGACCCGCCACACCCATGGCACGGGCTGCACTTTGTCCAGCGCGATTGCGACGCTGCTCGGCCATGGCCAGCCACTGGAACATGCCGTGCGGCTGGGCCGGCAATTCGTGCTCCGCGCAATCGAGGCAGCGCCCGGTTTCGGCTCAGGTTCTGGCCCGCTGGGCCATCACGCGGTGCGCGGCTAACTCAGTTTTCCAGCTGGTAGAATTCAGCGATATGGCCCCAGGCCTCATCCGCCGTTTCGCACCACTGGAACAGGTCCAGATCCTCGTGATTGATCGTGCCCTGATCCGCCAGAGCTTCGAAATTGATCACCTTGGTCCAGAAATCCTTGCCGAACAGCAGGATCGGGATCGGCTTCATCTTGCCGGTCTGGATCAGGGTCAGCAGTTCAAGAAATTCATCCAGCGTACCAAACCCGCCGGGGAACACCGCCACCGCCCGCGCACGCATCAGGAAATGCATCTTGCGAAGCGCGAAATAGTGGAACTGGAAGGAAAGATAGGGCGTCACATAGGGGTTGGGTGCCTGCTCATGCGGCAACACGATATTCAGCCCGATGGACTCCGCCCCGGCATCGCTCGCCCCGCGATTGGCCGCTTCCATGATCGACGGGCCACCGCCTGAACAGACGACGAACTGCCGCCTTCCATCTTCGATGATCGCCTTTTCACTAACCATCCGGGCGAGCTTGTAGGCTTCAGTGTAATATTTTGAGTTCGCGGCCAGCTGTTCCGCCACGGCGCGGCGTTCCGGGCTGGCCTCAGCCACCAGTTCCTCTGCCTTTTCCGGCGCAGGAATGCGGGCAGAGCCATACATTACCAGCGTGGAACCAACCCCGGCTTCCTCCAGCAACATTTCCGGCTTCTGCAATTCCAGCTGGAATCGCACGGGCCGCATTTCATCGCGCAGCAGAAATTCCGTGTCGCGATAGGCCAGCCGATAGGCCGGATGCCGCGTCTGCGGCGTGCCGGGGGTCTGCTTCTCGACAAAGGCAGCTTCCTGCCCGGCATGATAGAATTTGTGATCAACGAGATCGGCGTTGCTTGTCTTTTTATCCATAAGCCAAGGATTTAGGCCCGCATCACGGCGCCGACAAGGTAGCAGGGAGGGAAAATGGATGCCCCGTGAGGATTCGAACCTCAATAGACGGAGTCAGAGTCCGTAGTCTTACCATTAGACGACGGGGCATCAGGACCGGGGCGAAGCCTCCGGGCGAGGCGCGCAAATAGGTTTGTGTGCGCTGGAGGTCAAGGCCCTCTTGCAGCGCGCCCCTTGCCGCCGCTCTTGCGTGGCGCTAGCATTGTCTTCAGGTGCTGGTGCTATGTTGCGCCAGTGATTTGGAAAGATACTGGATTATGGCGGATTATTCTCCGCCGGACGATACAAACAGGGCTGGCGCGCAAGGGAGCAAAAAGTCCGGCAAAGTAGCCGATTTTCGC
>JAGREF010000188.1 GCA_020446665.1 Sphingomonadaceae bacterium | reverse complement strand
TGAGGTGATAGACCTCGTCCACCCCTTCGCTCTTGAGAAAGGCAGTGGATTTCTCGCAGCGAATCCCGCCGGTGCAGAACATCGCAATTTTCGGCGTGTTGCTGCCGCCGGTCAGCGCGGCGCGCTGTTGGCGGAACCATTCGGGAAAGTCGCGGAAACTGGTGGTGTGCGGGTCGATCGCACCCTTGAAAGTGCCGATGGCGACTTCATAATCGTTCCGCGTGTCGATCACGATGGTATCAGGGTCTGATATCAGTGCGTTCCAGTCATGCGGATCGATATAGGTGCCGACGCTGGCCGTCGGGTCGATATCAGGCTGGCCCATGGTCACGATCTCGCGCTTCAGCCGCACCTTCATGCGCAGGAAGGGCATTTTGGGCGCGCGCGAATATTTGACTTCAATCGCGGCGCAACCGGGCAGGCCGCGGATATGCGCCAGCACTGCGGCTATCGCCTCATCGCTGCCCGCAATCGTGCCATTGATCCCCTCACGCGCGAGCAGCAGCGTGCCATACACGCCGTGTTCCTCGCATTTGGCCAGCAGCGCAGGCTGGATCGGGGCGGGATCGTCAAACCGCGTGAATTGATACAGCGCGGCGACGCAATAGGGCAGGGTCCGGTCGGTCATGATGCGCGCCGGTTAGCCGATGGCGCGACGTTTTGCCAGATGGATGAAGGGTTCGGCGGCAGCCTAGCCGAACAGATCACGCAGCCAGGCATCCACTACCGGTGTTGCGGGATAATCCGGATCGCCCAGCTTGCGGTTTATCTCCATATGGCCGCGCAGGCCGCGCCCGGAAAAGCCCTTTACCGTGGCCTTCGTTCCTGCATCGCGCAATGCCTTGCCCAGGCCCTGGCTCTGGCGGGTGCCATCGGCGCGCTGCACGTGCAGGATCAGGAAGGCGGGCGCATTGGGCGCAGCAGCCTGGAATGTGGGTGAAAGCGCCCGCTGGCGGGCCGGGTCGGTACCGAATGCCTGCTTGTAGGTGTCCCCCATCAGACGGGCATTTTCGCCCATCTGGGCAGGAACGTCATAGGCGGCGCCATCGAGCGGGATGATCCCCGCCACATCGCGATAGCTCAGCCCTGCGCCGCGCAGATAGCGCGGATCGGTGCCCACCAGCGCTACCAGATGCGCGCCTGCGCTATGCCCCATCAGCACCACGCGGGTGCGGTCGATCCGCAAGCCATCAGCCCGGCTGAGCAATTCCGCCAATGCCGCTGCGACATCTGCGGCTTGCTGTTCCACAGTCGCATCGGGCACCAGGCGATAGTTGATGCTGGCAAAATGATAGCCTTGCCCGTTGTAATGCGGTGCCTTGAGCCGCCCGGTCGCGTTGCTCTTGTCCCCGCGCTTCCATCCGCCGCCATGGACGAAGACCACCAGCGGGGCGGGGCGGGTGGTGGGCGCGGCATGAAAATCGAGCCTTTGCAGCGGGTCCGCACCATAGGAGATTTCCTGAACTGCACGGGCAGTGCGCGCGGTCCCGTCGCGCCCGAGGGCCCAGGCGGCATCGCCTAGCACAAGGCCGGTGGAAGACAGGAACAGCAGGCTGGCAGCAAGCGGAAGGAATTGCATCATATCTCTCCTGTGCCCCCAGTGCAGGCGGCAAAATACCGCGCGCTGCCATGAAGGAAAGCGCCAGATTGTCGCAATTTGTCGCGTGGCGGTTGACTCCCCATCTGCCGCCCCGTAACCCGCGCCCCGCATTCAGGCGCCTTTCGGCACCTCCCGTCCCGTCCCCTGGCCGAGTCCTGTCGAAGGGCCTTGCGGATCGACCCGGCAGGGGGGACAGGTATAACCATGGCCAATGTAACCGTGATCGGCGCCCAGTGGG
>JAGREF010000187.1 GCA_020446665.1 Sphingomonadaceae bacterium | reverse complement strand
GGCTTGCGGGTCAGCATGGTGAAGCGCACCACATCCTTGCCCACTTCGCGCACAACATCAGCAAGCGTCACGAAAGTCCCGGAACGCTTGGACATTTTCACCGGCTCACCGCCGCGCAACAGCGCCACCATCTGCACCAGCTTGACGTCGAAGGGGATCGGACGCCCTGCCCCTTCGGTCAGTGCCGCCACGGCGGCCTTGATCCGCTTGACCGTGCCCGCATGGTCCGCGCCCCAGATGTCGATCAGCTCGTCCGCGCCTTCCGCTTTCTGGAAGTGGTAGGCAAGGTCAGCCCCGAAATAGGTCCATTTGCCATCGCTCTTCCTGATCGGGCGATCCTGATCGTCACCGAATTTGGTGGAGCGGAACAGCGGCAGTTCGACCGGTTCCCAGTCTTCCGGTGTCTTGCCCTTGGGCGCTTCCAGCATGCCGTCATAGACCAGATCATGCTGGCGCAGCCATGTTTCGGCCTCTTCCGGCTTGCCCGCCGCCTGCAATTCCGCCTCAGAGGCAAAGACGTCATGATGGATGCCCAGCAGCGCGAGATCGGCGCGGATCAGTTCCATCATCGCGGCTACGGCCCTGGCGCGGAACAGCGGCAGCCATTCCGCCTCGTCCTTACCAACGAATCCGTCACCCAGTTCCTTCGCCAGCGCTTCGCCAACAGGGATCAGATAATCGCCCGGATAGAGCCCTTCGGGGATTTCGCCGATATCCTCGCCCAGCGCTTCGCGGTAACGCAAATGCGCGGAGCGAGCGAGCACATCCACCTGCCCACCAGCGTCATTGATGTAATATTCGCGCACCACCTTGTGCCCTGCCGCTTCGAGCAGGCTGGCGAGCGCATCGCCCACCACTGCGCCCCGGCAATGGCCCATATGCATGGGGCCGGTCGGGTTGGCAGAGACATATTCCACATTGACCGTGCGGCCCGCGCCCATGGCGGATTTGCCATAATCTGCGCCCAGCGCGGCAATCGCTGCCAGTTCTTCCCGCCATGCAGCATCTGAAAGGCGCAGATTTATGAAACCCGGCCCGGCTATCTCCGCGCCTTCCACGGCGGGATCGGCAGAGAGTTTCTCCACGATCTTGCCCGCCAGCTCGCGCGGATTGGTTTTGGCCTGCTTGGCCAGCACCATGGCGGCATTGGTGGCCAGATCGCCATGGCTGGGATCGCGCGGCGGCTCGACGGTTACATTGTTGCGCGGCGTACCGGCGGGCAGCGCGCCTTCTGCTTCCAGCGCAGCAAGCGCGGCATCGACCTTGGCCGCAAAGGCGGCATGGATTGTGCTGTATTCAGACATGCCAGCGCGACTAGCCGAAATGCGCGAAAGCGCAAGGCTTGCGCAGCAATCCCGGCCTAGAGCACTTTCCGACCAATCTGGATCATCGTGATTGCAGCAGGAAGCTTATCGGCAAGGAGCCTTGCGCAGGGCGGACTGGTTGCCCGTACCAGCAAGGCGACGCTGTCCGAGGGACTTCCTGCTGCAACCCCCTTCGACTGCCTGCCAAGAAGGCAGGCGCTCAGGGCAGGCCAGCGCCTGCGGCGCTGAGGGCGGGCCCCTTTTGGCCGATTGCGGCGTCTCTCGTCGGTTACCATGCTACGGCATGGCTCCCTCCTCGATCCTTGCACTCGGCCAAAATCGGCTCCGTCACGGTGACCCGGATTGGTCGGAAAGTGCTCTAGCGCGTCGCGTTATAGGCCAGCTGGTCCTGCGTCAGCTGAAAACCAATCAGCAATTCGAAGGTTGCACGGGCCAGCGCCGCCTTCACTTCCGGATCGGCCATCGGATCGAGCGCGGCATCCACATCACCTGCCTTGCGCTTGCGAGTGATCTTCTCGCGAATGTCATCAGGCAGCGTCGCATCGGCGCGGCTGACATAGGCGCCGGCCGTACCCCGGCCCTGCGCGCGGTCCTGCCCGTCAGCGAAATCGACCACCACAGTGCCCACCCGCTTTGTCACCACGGCACTGCCGCCGCGCAGGACAGTGGAAAAATAGGGCAGTTCGACCCGGCGTGCGCCGCGCGTATCGCTGCGGCGGGCCAGCACATCAAATGTCGCGGTGGAATAAATCCGCTCACCCGATTCGTTGCACTGGCTGCGCACATTGGTGATCGTTGCCGTCACGTCGATATTGCTGGCGGTCTTCGCGCCGCCGCCGCCGAACAATGTCACGTCGCCGGTATAGTCTGGCACGCCAACTGCGGGGCAGGCCGTGCGAACAGCGGTGATTCCGACCCCGTCGGAGACCACGAGATCCCCATCGCTTTTGCAGCCCGCGAGAGCGCCGACGAGTGCAAGGACAGAAACAAGGCGAAGGTGGCGGGCAGTCATGCGTTTGGGTCCCTCGGACATTTCGTTTGGCATGCCCTAGCGGGCTGCGCAGCAAATCGCTAGAGCGGCGTTCATGAACGCTCCCTTGCAGACCCAAACAGACGGGGCCACCCGTCCCCCGCTTACCCTGCTGATCGCGGCTCCGCGCGGTTTCTGCGCTGGTGTCGATCGCGCCATCGAAATCGTGGAGAAAGCGATCGAGCGATATGGCGCACCGGTCTATGTCCGCCACGA
>JAGREF010000186.1 GCA_020446665.1 Sphingomonadaceae bacterium | reverse complement strand
TGCCTGTAGGGCGATGCTATCCCCTCAGCCATTTTGCAAGCTGGACATGACCGCCGCACCTCCCCCCATACTCTTTGCCAGCGAGAAAGCGGCCAATTATTGCGTCGCCGGAATTCCGGCGGCGGCACGGGCAATTGCGGCGGTGCAAAGCGGGCCAGTGATCATCGGCGTGCCGGGTGGCTGGAGGGCGACCGCGCTGTGCCTTGCGGAAATTGAACGGCTGGCGCCGGGAATCGCATGGAGCGCGGCTGACAGTGCAAATCTGCCCGGCGTGGAAAGCCATGAATTCAGGGATGTGGCGGCGTTACGGCAGGAAGTAGCTGCGATTATCCGGGCGACCGGCAAGGCGGGGGACGGCATCGTCTCGCGCCATATCAACCGCCCCATCTCGCAGGCCATGACGCGGCTGGTGCTGCGCTGGCCCGGCGCGCGGCCATGGCATGCCACGCTCGCAGCGGCGCTGATCGGAGTGGCCATGTTCGCTGCGCTGATCCTTGGCGGAACGACCGGGCTGGTGATCGGGGCAATCCTGTTCCAGCTCGCCTCCATCGTTGATGGCGTCGATGGCGAAATGGCCCGCGCGACATTCCGCAGTTCGGCCCGCGGGGCGATGATGGACAGCCTGACCGATGCGCTCACCAATCTCGGCTTCATCGGCGGTGTAAGCTATAATGTCTGGGCCAGCGGGGATACGCAGGCAGGCTTCGCTGGAGCATGGGGTTGCGGCATCCTTGCGCTGGGCAGCGGAATGCTGGCTATCCAGTCGCGCCGGGATGGCGGCAATTTCACCTTTGATGCGCTCAAAAGCCGGGTGAACCAGCGCCCTTCGCGGCTGAAACAATGGTTGACCTGGATCACCATGCGCGATTTCTATGCCTTTGCCGCTTTCCTGGTGATCCTGGCCGGTGGGGGGAGCGTTTTGCTCTATGTTTTCGCAATAGTCGCGGCCGGGTGGTTCGCAGTTTTGTGCTGGTTGCTGATCCTGCGCGGCAAATAGTCCAAAAGCTGAAAACGCTCAGCATCCATTCAGGAAAACTGCTGATTAGTTCTTTGAGAATCAGCGTTTTTCTTTATTTACCAGAACTGCATATCGGCTCCCCATGCCGTTAGTTAGATAAGGATCCTTTGCAATGGGCACGATAAACGGCACCGAAGGCACTGACTTTCTCGATGGCACGCCTGGTGATGACATCATCAACGGCCTGGGCGGAGACGATTCGATTGATGCCGGTGCTGGCAATGACACGGTTCATGGCGGTGACGGGAATGACAATGTCACCGGCGGCAGCGGCAATGACACGGTCTATGGCGATGATGGCGACGATACGGTGCGCAGCTATGCCGGCACGGATATGCTCTATGGCGGTGCCGGTAATGATACGATCATCGTACAAAATGACTTTTTTGACGGGCCGGGAACCAACAGTTCGGTAGATGCCGGGATCGGCGATGATCAGGTGACCTTCCAAAGCGGAGGCAGCGGCGGCTCGATCGACCTTGGTGATGGCAATGACACGCTGAATCTGGGTTTGAGTGGCAGCGGGCTGTCCATCACCACCGGCACAGGCGTGGACACGATCATCATCGGCACGCTCAACATCATGAATGCGGGTGATGCCACGATTACCGATTTCACCCCCGGCAACGGCGGAGACGTGCTCGATCTGCTGAGCACCTTCGGCTCTGAACTGTTGAATTGGGACGGGTTTGCCAACCCATTCGGCACTGGCCATTTCCAGCTGGTTTCCGACGGCGGAAGCGGGTCTATTCTCTATATCCGCTCGCATCCGGACAATCCGGTCGAATTCACGATCAATTTCCCCAATGTCGCGGTCACCGCCTTTACTGCCTATAATTTCAACGGGCAGAATCCTGATGGTACGGACCAATTCGGCCCGCCGATCAATGGCACGCCCAATGCCGACACACTCACCGGCACCGCGCTGGGTGAGGAAATCAACGGGCTGGCCAGCGACGATGTGATCAATGCCGGGGCCGGCGATGACACGATCAATGGCGGGGCTGGCAGCGACACGTTGCGCGGCGAAGATGGCGATGATGTCTTCACCTTCGATACGACGAGGAGCGGCGACGAAGACCCTGCGCTGGACGCGCTGATCGATGGCGGGGCTGGCTTTGATACGATCAGGCTGACCGCAACGGTTCAGGGGTCTGACATCACCTGGTACGAAATTGGCGTGAACCTGCCGATTGCGAACATCGAGGGGATCGAATTCAGCGGCAATGCCGGGCTGATGGGCACAGTGGCCCAGCTTGCCGCGCTCGATCGGCTTGTTTCTGGCAGTGTCCGCCTGACCGATGGGGCGCATTACAATCCGGCCGGGAGTGTCGATATCAATCAGATATCGCTTTTCAATGGCGGGGCCAGTGCGGACTTCTCTGGCCCGGATATTTACGTGCTCAATATCGTGACCGGCGACGGCGATGATCACATCATCGGCCCGGATGCGGCGCTGTCCAATCCCCGTCCGGGTGACAATCCCGAAGTCGGCATTGATGTGCGCGGCGGCGATGACACGGTCATTGCCGGGGCTGCGCCCACCCGGATCCTGTCATCCGGCGGGAACAACAACTTCACTGGCGGAGCGTCCAACGACTTCATCTATCTCAATGGCGACGGCAATAATGTGGTCGCTGGCGGCGGCGGCAATGACTATATTTATATAGGTGGTGTCGGCGTCGATACGGTTACGGGCGGCGATGGCGATGACATTATCGAGGTCAACCAGATAGATGCGGGGGATTCGTTCAGCGGCGGCGAAGGTTACGATACGCTGACATTGAATCTGAGTGCCTGGTCAGTGACCGACCTTACTCAAGTCGCCTTGCCGGCCGACATCGAGAGACTGCAGTCGTCCGGCCATTTGCTGATGACCATTGCGCAGGTGAGTGCTTTCGACTCGCTCTTCCTCAGCTATCTCACACTGGCCGATGGGGGCGCGCTGACGCTGACCCGCGCGCCGGGCACAACCTATCTCAATGCTGCGGGCAACCGCATAGACTATAGCGCCCATAACAGCACCTATATTTCCGTGATCGGCAATGTCGGCAATGACTACATTATCGGCGCACAGAGCGGTAGCTCGCTCTATGGTGGCGACGGCAATGACGAATTGTTCGGTCTCGGCGGCGACGACTACCTTGATGGCGGAGATGGCGCAGACCGGCTGGTAGGCGCGGGCGGCAATGATACCATTCGCGGGGGCTCGAATGTCGATACGCTGGTCGTGTCGGGTACGCAGGCCCAATATACGCTCACACAGTTCAATCCCGGGGAATGGCAGCTGGTCGGGCCTGAGGGCACGGACATGCTCTATGAAGTCGAGTTCATCCAGTTCGAAGACACGACCATGCGGCTGGTTCCCGGCACGGGCGTGTCAGTGAACTTCGAAACTGCCGACCCTTCTGTCTATCAGGACGCGATGAACAATATCCGCGACTTTGATGGCAATTATCTCGGCGGCGAAGGCAGCTGGCTGCGCATTGGTAGCGCCGATGTGGATGGCGATGGAGATATTGACCAGATCCTCGTCAACCGCGCGATTGGCCGTTTTGCCACGGTTGGCGGGTATGATGATGGCCTCTATTATTTCGACGATTATGGCTGGGCCGGTGAGACGCGCGTGGCAGGCATCTATATCGACCCGCTGGTGGCATCAGGCGCTGTGGTCGCAGGCGGCCCCAATGACAGCCAGCGCCGTTTCCAGAACGATCTCCAGATCGAGAATATCAACCGCGTGTTGGGAGCTGACGACCATGATGGCGACGGGCTGCAGGAAGTCTATTTCGCGCTGACCGACGGCACCGCCTATCTGCATGCTTACATGCATGCTGATGGCAATATCCGCTATGCCAACTACCAGAGCCAGCAACAGGTGATCGATTTCCTCACCGCCAATGGCTATGATTCCAGCACCTGGGCAGACTGGTTCCCGGCCGGACAGGAAGACGATGCCAAGGGCTTTGACGTGATGGAGCCGGAGGCACTGGGGCTGTTCGAAGCAGCGATCCTGAACCCGGCAGGTGAGCCGGACCCGATGGCATCGTTTCGTTTCGTCGAAGCCCAGCACGAAGTGTTCGCCTGAGCCGGAAGGCCTGCATTAAGCGCGGGTTAAGTCGGTGTGGACATGGTGGGTCGCTCATTTTGAGGTGCTTTGCCACTTGGGCGGCGGTTTGCGGTTTGCTTTTTGCAAGCCTCTGAATTTCAGAAGGAAATTGTCCACTTTGGTAGTTCACTTCAAGCAAGGCGGCATCTTGCGTCACCGTGTATGCCGCAGTACCCCTCCAGGAAGGAGGCATGTTTTGGATAGAGTCCATGTCAAACAATGCGGTTATTGCACTGTCCATGGTGTTAGCCCTTTCGCTGCAGGCTGGCTGCGTGACTAAGGCAGCCACCAGCTCTTGCTCTGTCACCGGGGTAAAAAACCTCTCGCCGCAAACTGGCGAGGCGGATTTGTGCCGCAGCTTTGAAAACGTATTGACCGCCGAACTGGCCGGGCTGGGTGCCTCAGAAAAAGCCAGCGGTTTGAAGATCGCAATAGACCTGACCCGGAAGGGATCGGCCGAAGCGCGTGTGACTGCAGGCGACGGCAGCAATGCGGGGGACTATCCGGTGGTCGGAGTCGATGTGATGGACAGGCCGCTTGGTCGCAGGGATGTTGATCAACTGGCAAAAGTAGTGGCAAAGATGCTGGCAGATCGGTAACAACTGCAACCAGAAGGGTGCAGGTTTAGGCAACAGGAAGAGATAGCGATGTTCATGGTCAACAGGTTTACGCGGGACATGACCCATTCCGGTGAATTGCTGATCCAGCTCGAGAATACCGGAACGGACATCGACATGGCGGAGAAGGATCCGTTCCACATGGGCGGCTGCTCGTGCCTTGGCTGCATGGCACATGACAGCGGCAAGCTCTTCCAGCCGGGCAGCGGCGCCGACGCAACGGTCGATTCCATTCCCAACAGCACGGCAACAACCGCCACGCTAACCCCTGGCAGTGCTCAGACCAGCGCGATTGACACAGCGGGTGACAGTGACTGGTTCCGGATCACGCTGACAGCCGGCGAAACTTATACATTCACGACCTTCCTGCCCGGCGGCGGGCTGCCTGACAGTATTCTGACGCTGCGCGATTCCACCGGGGCGATCATCGCGTCGAATGATGATGCCAATACTGCGGCTGGCCTCTATTATTCCGAGATAACTTTTACCGCGACCACCAGCGGCACCTATTACCTCGATGTCACCGGTTATCAGACATCGACCGGCGAGTATTACATTTCCAGCTCGCGCCCGGTGAACGATGCCGTGGGCGGGACGGCAGCGACGGCTGGCAGCTTGGCGATTGGCGGCGCAGCGGCAACGGGCGCAATCGACCAGAATGGCGACCGCGACTGGTACGCTGTCACGCTGGAAGCCGGGCAGATTTACGAATTCACGACCTTTGCCACCGGCAGCGCGTCTGATGCAGACACCACGCTGACCATCCGCGATGCCAGTGGCAATGTGCTGGCCTGGAATGATGACAGCTCGGGCACCTATTCCCGAGTCCGTTTTCAAGCCACTTCGTCTGCGACTTATTACATCGACGTTGGTGGCTGGGCGGATTCGTCCAGCGGGGCCTATGAACTGCAGGCCATCGTTGCGCCGCCTTTGCAGGAATTCACCAACGACCAGATCGCTGACCAGTTACTCTATGGCTATTGGGGCGGTACAGCTGCTGCACGCCGGTTTGACGTCGCACCCGGAGGCTCGTTGACAGTCAATGTGTCCGGCCTCACGGCAGATGGCCAATACCTCGCCCGCGAAGCGCTGAATTTATGGGCAGATGTGCTGGGTATCACCTTCACCGAAGTGACCTCCGGCGCGCAGATCACCATTGATGACAGTG
>JAGREF010000185.1 GCA_020446665.1 Sphingomonadaceae bacterium | reverse complement strand
CGCTCGATCAGGTTGAAATAGGGCATGTCGTGATTGCCCACTTCCAGCCACAGGGGAAGCTCCAGCCCTGCCAGCCAGCTCCACGCCGCACGATATTCACGATGCCGCGCGCGCATGGTGAAATCACCGGTGATGACCAGCGCCGCCGGATTCCAGCGAGCAATCTCGCTTTCTACCCATGCCAGAGCCTGCCGGTCTTCCCGCCCAAAATGGATGTCGCTGAGGTGGAACAGGGTAGCAGGCAGGGTGCTCATGGTGGTGCGCTATAACAAACCCGCCCGCTTGGACAGTCCTGCCATTACAGCTTGCGGGTAATGATCAGCCAGCCCGCGACCGCATTGACCACACTATAGGCGCCATAGCCCCAGGCCATTGAGGGCCAGCCATGGGCTGCAAACAGCATTGCGGCGAGCAAGACGGCAAATTCGATCCCCAGCGTAATCCGTCCGCTGAGCCTGGCCGAAACCGAGCTAAGGTCGCCAAATAGCGGGTGGCGACTCTCCAGCACCGCCCGATGCAGCGCGAAATTCCCGATTCCGAGCATGAAGATTGCGAAAATTGCCATTCGTTGCAGTTTTGCGAAATCATTCGTCGGGCCGCAATGGCCATTCGTCCGGCGGTTCGCGTCGTCCGTCCGGGCGAAGCTGCATTAGTCGAGTAACACGGCGAAGTCGTCGACCCTGTGCTGCAAGGCCCGGCCCCCTCGCCTAATTCAATCCTTGCGAGAAGCCTTTCGCCCCCCTCGAAAGGACCGCAACACGGAGGAAACAATCATGAAGCGCCCCCTTATCGCCCTTGCCGCACTGGGTTCCCTGGCCATCACCACCCCTGCTTTCGCAGAGAGCGTGGAAGTTCGCTATGCGGACCTCAACCTCGCCAGCGTCGAAGGCCAGCGCGTGCTGGAACAGCGCATTGACCGGGCTGCACGCAAGGTCTGCAATTATGACCAGCCCGTCACTGGCACCCACCTGCGTTCTGCCGATGCCGAGCGCTGCTATGCGCAGGCCAAGGCGGCAGCCAAGGAACAATTCGCAGCTGTCGTCCAAGAACAGCAGCTTGGCGGTTGAGTTTACCCCACCACCCGCCATTGGCCCCGACCGGATCCAGTCCCCCGGTCGGGGCCTTTTTATTGCCCGATATGCGTCAAATGGAAATTACGGCTGAACTGGTCGCACAGGCCTCAGCGGCCCGCCATGGCCTTGACCTTCGGCAGGTAGGTTCGCCCGATCCGCAACGCTTCGCCATCATCGAGCTCGACTGACCACACGCCCAACCCGTCATGCCGCAATCCGCGAATCCGGTCGCGCCGCAAGATGGTGGAGCGGTGGATGCGGATGAATTGCGCCGGGTCGAGCCGATCCTCCAGCCCGGCAATGGTTTGCAGCAACAAATAGCTGCGCCCGCCATCTTCGCCCTGGCCAACATGCAAACGGACATAATCGCGTTCGGCATCAATTCGCCCGACTTGCGCAACTTCGATGCGCAGCAATTCCGAGCGGTGCGGGACCCACAGCTCTTCCAGCCACTTGCTGTCGCTGGCGGCGTGATCTCCGCGCCGCGCAAGCGCGCGCTGGATGGCGCGGCCCAGTCGGTCAGGGGCAACCGGCTTGAGCACGTAGTCCACCGCATCAAGGTCAAACGCCTCAACCGCGAATTCATCATGCGCGGTGACGAAGATCACCGCCGGGCGCTGCGCTGCCTTGCTCAGCTTGCGCGCCACTGACAAGCCATCCACTTCGGGCATGGTCATGTCGAGCAGCACCAGGTCCGGCCTGAGCGCGTCGATCAGGCGCAGGGCTGCCGCGCCGTCGCTGGCTGTTCCAACCACCTGCAGTTCGTCCAGCCCCGCGCAGATCACCTGCATCCGCTCCACTGCCAGCGGCTCATCATCGACGATCAAAGTGCGCAGGATGGTATCACTGTCATTGTCAGAGTGCATGTTTCACCATCGGCAGGCGCAGTTCCGTGCAATAGCCTTGGGCGGTGGGGCCGGAATTGATCGTAGCCTCCTGGCCAAAACGGGCTTCGATCCGGTCGCGCACATTGGCAAGACCGATGCCAAATCCGTTGCTGGCCTTCGCCGAGGCGCCGGGGCCGTTATCGCACACAGTGATAACCAGACGCCCATATTCCTCACGCGCGGATATCGTAACGCTGACCGGATGCCGGGTGGGCGCGACGCCATATTTGACGGAATTTTCCACCAATGGCTGCAGGATCATGCCGGGCACACGCGCCAAAGCCAGCGCTTCGGGCAAGTCGAATACCGGCTTCAACCGGTCCGGGAAACGCACCGCTTCGATTTCAAGATAGTGCCGCTGCAGGTCAAATTCCTCCGCCAGGGCGACATCCGACGTGGGTTCATCTGCCAGCGAATGACGATAGAAATTGGAGATGTTCTGGATCATTTCCTCAGCCCGGTCACCCTTGCCGGTCATAACCAGCGCTGACAGCGAATTGAGCGTGTTGAACAGGAAATG
>JAGREF010000184.1 GCA_020446665.1 Sphingomonadaceae bacterium | reverse complement strand
TGATGGCGCAGGTGGTCTATTATTTTGCCAGCGCGATCCAGCTGGGCGCGCCGCATCGCAAGATTGCCTATTCCGTTCCGACGGGCAATTTCGGGGACGTATTCGCAGGCTATGTGGCCGCGCAAATGGGCCTGCCGATCGAGCAGCTGATCGTCGCCACCAATGTCAACGATATCCTCCACCGCGCCCTGACCGACGGGGATTATTCAACCGGCACCGTCACTCCCACCGCCGCACCCAGCATGGATATTCAGGTCAGCTCCAATTTCGAGCGGTTGCTGTTCGATGTCGGCGGGCGTGACGGGCTGGCTCTGGCAGAACAGATGCGCGGCTTCGAAGCGGACAAGGCCATGCGCCTGACCAATGCCCAGCGCGAAGGAGCAGCATCACTGTTCACCAGCGCACGCGCCGATGCCGATGACATGGCGCAGGCCATGCGCTGGGCAAGCGAGCATTATGGCGAGATCATTGACCCGCATACTGCCATAGGTCTGCATGCCGCGCGGGTTTCCGATCTGCCTGCGGATATTCCCATCGTGACATTGGCAACCGCGCACCCGGCCAAGTTCCGCGATGCCGTGGAACGCTCCACCGGCGTGCGGCCCTCGCTTCCCGCACGGGTAGGCGATCTGTTCCAGCGCGAAGAAGCCTTCAGCGAACTGCCCGGTGACTATGACGCTGTGGCCGCTTTCGTGGCAGAGCGAGCTACTCCTTCCGCCTGATGGCTGATCTGGCGCCTGATCCAATCGTCCTTTTGGGCGAGAGCTGGCCGGACTACGGGCTGGTCGATAGCGGGCATGGCCGCAAGCTGGAACGCTATGGCCCGTATCGCTTCATCCGCCCCGAACCGCAGGCCATGTGGAGCCCGCGGCTGAACGACTGGGATGCCCACGCCGAATTCGTTCCGGGATCTGACGAGGATGGCGGCGGTCGCTGGCATTTCAACCAGCCGGTCCCGCGCGAAGGTTGGCCGCTCGCATGGGATGATGTCCGCTTCACCGCGCAATGCACGCCCTTCCGCCATCTCGGCTTCTTCCCCGATATGGCCCCGGTGTGGAGCTGGATGCGCGGTGAACTTGCCGGCAAGCCCGATGCCAGCACCATGAACCTGTTTGGCTATACCGGGGTCGGCTCGCTTGCGCTTAGCCAGTGCGGGCCTGTCACCCATGTCGATGCGAGCAAGAAATCCGTGGCGCAGGCGCGTGAGAATGCAGCGCTGGCCGGGATGCAAAACCGCCCGATTCGCTGGCTGGTAGACGATGCGATGAAATTCGCCGCCCGCGAAGTCCGCCGGGGTAATCGCTATGACGGGATCATCCTTGACCCGCCCAAATTCGGCCGTGGCCCCAATGGCGAGCGTTGGCAGCTGGAAGCCGGCCTGCCTGAACTGGTCAGCGATTGCCGCCAGTTGCTCGATGCAGACAGCCGTTTCCTGTTCCTCACCGTCTATGCCGTGCGCATGAGCAGCCTCGCGCTGGGGGGCTTGCTGGCGGAACTGTTTGCGGGGCTTCCCGGCACAGTCGAACATGGCGAACTGGCCGTGCGCGAGGAAGGCGAGGGCGGACGGATGCTGCCCACTGCCATTTTCGCACGCTGGAGCAATTCATAACCGGGCCTATGCTGGACAGCATGGCCTCAGCTTGCCAAAAGCGCGGTTTCGTAAGCGGGACATACAAATGAGCGACAGCCTGATCCTGGAAGTGGCCGATTTCGAGCACGACGTGCTCACCGGAATTTATTCAGAGGAAACCGGCAAGCCACAGCCTTTGCGCTTCACTATCCAGGTCCATTACAAGATCGAGCCGCGCTACGATCCGGATACGCCGCTGGAAGCGAGCAAGAACTACATGGATCTGAAATTCGCCGCTTCCGATGCGCTGCCGCCGGGGGTGCATTTCAAGCTGATCGAATCCGTGGCCGATCATGTCTGCGAAACCCTGTTCCTGCAGGATGAGAAGGTGCTGGCGGTGACGGTAAAGATCGTGAAACTTGCGATCAGCGAGAAGGGCGAGAAGATCGGCATTACCCTGCATCGGGAACGCCGCTGACACCATGCAGGAAGTTTTGCGCATCGATGGTTTGCCAGCCAATGCGCTTGATGCGGCTGCAGCTTTCCATGCGAACTGGCTGGGCAAAGCGCGCAGCCTGCTGGATGGCGGGGCGGATTCGCTGGTGCTGGTGATGGCGCCCGCTGCCCATGATCATGCAGACTGGCGCCGCGCGGCGGTGCGCGATCTGGCCCGTGCCCATGCGCCTAAGCGGGTGAACCTGCTCGCCAGCGATGATGAAACCGCGATTGCCGCTGCGCTGGACTATCTGGCCCATGCGCCCGGCCTGACAGGGCAATTTCTGCCACTGGATGGCCATGGTGCCGGAAATCCGGCAGGATAGAGCGATGAGCGCAACACTGCCCGCAGCCCCTCTGGTGGATGGATTCAATCGCCGCATCACCTATCTGCGCCTGTCGGTGACGGATCGCTGCGATCTGCGCTGCACCTATTGCATGCCCGAGGCGATGCAGTTCCTGCCGCGCAAGGAAGTGCTGAGCCTGGAAGAGCTGCACCAGATGGCGCTGGGCTTTATCGAGCGGGGGATCACCAAGATCCGCCTGACCGGCGGCGAGCCTTTGGTGCGGCGCGATGTGGTGGAACTGGTGCAGGCCTTGGGGCGCAAGCTGGGCGATGGACTGGAAGAACTAACCATCACCACCAATGGCACGCAATTGGCGCAGCACGCGGCGGCGCTGGCCGATGCCGGGGTGCGGCGGGTGAATGTCTCGCTCGATACGCTGGACCGCGCATTGTTCGAACAGCTCAGCCGCCGTGACCGCTTGCAGCAAGTGCTGGCGGGGATCGCTGCGGCCAGGGCGGTGGGGCTATGCGTGAAGATCAACGCTGTGGCGCTGAAGGGCCTGAATGAAGCGGAATTGCCAGGCCTGATCGAATGGGCGCATGGCGAAGGGCACGACGTCACGCTGATCGAAGTCATGCCGCTGGGCGAAGTCGAAGGCGACCGGGTGGATCATTACCTGCCGCTGCTGGCGGTGCGTGAGGCGCTGGAGCAACGCTGGACCCTGACCGAATCGCACCACGCCACAGGCGGCCCGGCGCGTTATGTCGATGTGGCGGAAACCGGCGGCAGGCTTGGTTTCATCACGCCGCTGACCAATAATTTCTGTGCGGGTTGCAACCGCATCCGGGTGACGACAACTGGCCAGCTCTATCCCTGCCTTGGCGGCGGCGAGATGGTCGATCTGCGCGGGGCCTTGCGGTCTGATGATCCCGAACGGCAACTGGCCGCTGCGCTGGATGAAGCAATGCGGATCAAGCCCGAGCGGCATCATTTCGAAATTGACCGGCGTGGGGCCGATCCTGCCCAGCCGCGCCACATGTCCGTGACGGGGGGCTAGGCATGGCGGTGCGGATTGTCTTTCTCGGCAAACTGGCTGACCTTGCAGGCGGCGCTGAGCAGGAATTGCCTGCACCGCTGGACTGGATGGCGCTGGTTGAGGCTTGCGAAGGCGATTTGGGGGATGCGCTGTCAGGCGATTCGGTGCGGGTTGCGGTCAATGGCGAATTGCTGGCCGACAAAGCTTCCCTGTCCGCCGGGGAGGGGGACGAAGTGGCCCTGTTACCGCCAGTGAGCGGGGGGTGAACCGGTGAAGGAAGTTCGCCTGATTACCAGCCCCTTCAATCCCGGCAGCTTCGTTGGTCCCTTCTCCAATGCGCATCCTGGCCTTGGCGGCATATGCACATTTGTTGGCGAAGTGCGCGGCGATGAGGGCGTGGAAGCGCTGGAGCTGTCTCACTACGAACCGCTGACACTGCCGGGCATGAACACGCTTGCCGATGCCGCGCTTGAACGGTTTGACCTGATGGGAATTCTCGTGCTGCACCGCACCGGCCTGATGTATCCGGGGGAACCGATCGTGCTTGTCTCGGCAGCGGCCCGCCACCGCCGCGATGCGATTCAGGCGGTTGATTTCACCATGGATCATCTGAAGAGCGACAGCTGGTTCTGGAAGCGCGAAAAGCGTGCCGATGGCTGGCACTGGATCGAGC
>JAGREF010000183.1 GCA_020446665.1 Sphingomonadaceae bacterium | reverse complement strand
ACGCCTTCGATCACATTGGCGACCAGCAGCGAATCGTCGCCTTCCCAGATCAACGGCTCGCCCGCTTCCAGCGTCCGCGTGCGGCCGATGGTATTGAGGGCCTGAATCTCGGAATTATCCAGCGCCGAGCAGATCGCTCGATTTCGGACAAGGCAGGTATCGCAAGAACTCATGGCTTTTCGCCTATCAGTTAGCATGCAGGGCCGCAATCCGGACTGCGACGAAAGAATTACTCGGAAAATGCCCTTGCGACAACGCTGGCAATATCCCTGTACCGGGCGGAAATATCGCTGTCCGGAGCCGCCAGCACGATCGGCCGCCCCGCTTCGGCCTGTTGCATGATCGCCGGATCGAGCGGGATTTCGCCCAGCACCTCGATCCCCTTGGCCCGCGCTGCAGCAACCGCGCCGCCATGGCCGAAAATGTCGGTCGTACCCTGACAATGCGGGCAGACGAACTGGCTCATATTCTCGATCATGCCCAGCACGGGAATGTCGATCTGCGCGAACATGTCATAGGCCTTTTTCGCGTCAATCAGCGCGATGTCCTGCGGCGTGGAGACCAGCACAGCGCCATTGACCTGCGCGGTCTGCACCAGCGTGAGCTGTGCATCGCCCGTACCCGGCGGCAGATCCACCACCAGCACATCGAGCGGGCCGTCTATATCCCAGGCCACGCCTTTCAGCAATTGCTGGACCGCGCCGATCACCATCGGGCCGCGCCAGATCGTAGCGCGTTCTTCCGGCACCAGATGGCCCATGGAGATCGCCTTGATCCCATGGCGGATCACCGGCTTGATCCGGTCGTCGGGGGTGAAGTCCGGCTTGTCCGCGCCGCCCAGCATGCGCGGAACGCTTGGCCCGTAAATGTCGCAATCGAGAATGCCGACATTGAGCCCCTGCTGCGACAATGCACAGGCGAGATTGACGGAAGTGGTGGATTTGCCCACCCCTCCCTTGCCGCTGGCAACGGCGATAATGTTGCGCACACCCGGCAGCTTCTCCGGCGGCGGCGGCGCTGGCGGTTTCATCTCGAACCCACCCTTGGGTGCGGCCGACTCGGCCGGACCGTCACGATGCGCGGTCAGCACCGTTCGTACTTCCTTCACGCCTGACAGCTTGGCCACGGCCTCTTCGCAAGCCTTGGCGGCGCTGGCCATCACATCCTTGGCCTTGGGATCAGCCTTGAGAATGACAGTCACCGCGCCATCCTTGATCCCGACATGCTCCACCGCATTGGCGGTAACCATATCCACCCCCGCAATCGGGTGCATCACCGTGCCCAGCGCATCGCGCACACGCTTTTCCGTCAGAGGTCGCAGCATGTCAGATCGCCTGTTCGCCGTAATAAAGTGTCACGGCATGTTTTGCTTCGGCAAAGAACAGCCAGCGTTCGACATAGAGGCCGATCTGGCAGGAGAGCCAGGCCAGCGCGAGCGCAAGCAGGATTCCCCCCTCGCCCAGCCCCGCATGATGCGTCAGGACAAGCAGCAGGAACGGGATGATGAAACCGGCTACAATCGCAATCGGGCGCAATTTTGCCGCATGTTTGCGCGCGACCCGAAAGCCCATTTCGCGCAGCAGGTAATTATCCGTGTCATGCGGGCTGGCGGACATGGTTACTTTGCCCAGATGGCCCAGCCCGGTTGCGGTTCCGGCAGTGCTGGTCACGCGGCCGCCATGGATACGCAACCAGTAGAAAAGCTTGATCGCCAGCCCCGCCACCAGCAGCGCCACCGCCAGCCTGTGCAGCAATTGCGCGGCATCGGCATAGCCAAAGGCCTGCGCCAGCAGCAAGGCGATCAGGGCACCATTCATCGGGCCAAGGACGAGGTAACCCGCCACAGTCCAGCCATTATGCCATGCCGGGATCGTCTTGAGCTGCGCATAGATCATGGAGGTGGTGAAAATGGTCAGCAGGCTCATCGCCGCCCCGATCAGGCCGATCAGCGCTGCATTGCCGCGATTCTCGCCCATCACCACCCAGCACAGCGCAAACAGGCCCAGCGGCAGGAAAGCGACCACCGCTGCAACACCTTCGCGCGAAAGCCAGCTGCTGCGCCATTGCGAGAAAGCCCGCCATGCCCGCTCGGGATGGCCGAGATGAAAGGTGGAGGACAGCAGCCCGCCCACGATCAGCGCGAAAGCCAGCCCGAAACCGACAATGCCGAACGCCTGATCAGCGGGCACCAGCCCCAATGCGGCCAGCAGTGCCAGCCAGACCATCAGGCCATAGCCTGCGCCCGAAGCGGTGGTGAAGAAAATGACGGATTTCGCCGGATGCATCTCGCGGCCCCTTACGAAAGAATCTTGTCGACCCAGCGCGCGATGAGGCCAGCCCCATCGGCGGAATCGTCACTATGGTTGAGCATGCGCGGCGCCTTGCCCTCTTCACCCTTCTTGCGCGGGCGTGGCGGCAAATAGCGGTTGACCGGCTTGGTGCCCTGTTCCGGCATCAGCTCGATCCCGCCACGCGCGGCGACGAGCTTCGAGACTTCGCTGTCCGGATCGCCCAGATCGCCAAAGCTGCGGGCACCCGCCGGGCAGGTCGAAACGCAGGCCGGGACACGGCTGCTTTCCGGCAGGTTCTCGTTATAGATCTTGTCCACGCAGAGCGTGCATTTCTTCATCACCCCTTCGGCTTCGTCATATTCGCGCGCGCCATAGGGGCAGGCCCAGCTGCACAATTTGCAGCCGATGCAGATGTCTTCATTGACCAGCACGATGCCATCTTCGGTGCGCTTGTACGACGCGCCGGTGGGGCAGACTGTCACGCAGGGCGCATCCTCGCAATGGAGGCAGGAGCGCGGGAAATGCACCGTGGTGCCATTGCCCTGGCCATCATCGGTTTCATAGGTGTGGATGCGGTTGAACCAGACCCCGTCGGGCTTCTTGCCATAGGGGTCATAATCGGTCAGCGGCGCGGACTTGCCCGCCGTGTTCCATTCCTTGCAGTTTACCGCACAGGCATGGCAGCCGACACAAATGTCGAGATCGATGACAAGGCCGAGCTTCTTGTCAGTCGGGTCCTTGGGAAGGCAGGTCATGCGTCTTCCTCCACCTGATTGCCCCGGCCCGGCCTGATCCCCGGTATGGCGCTGGCATTGGCGCTGCGCTGGCCGATGAATTCGCGCAAGGGTGCTGCGCCGCCTGTATCTGCCCCGGTCAATTCTTCGCCAAAGCTGCCCTTGTGCACGACCTTGCTGGTGCGGTCAGGCAGCGGCTTGAACCGGTCGCCCTCTTCAGTCGCATCTTCCGGCGCGCATTTCTGCAATTGCACACGCAGATCGTACCACGCCGCCTGCCCGGTTACGGGGTCGGAATTGGAATAGGCATGGCCATCCGCCCCCGGTGCGAGCTGTTCGGTGATGATGTGATTGAGCAGGAAGGCCTTGGTCGTTTCCGGGCTGTCCTTGTCCAGACCCCAGGCGCCCTTGCGCTTGCCGATGGCATTCCAGGTCCACACGACATTTTCGTTCACGCCGTCAACCAGCTTGACCTGCGCCTTCACCCGGCCCCGGCTGTTCTGGATCCAGACGTAATCATCGTCCTGCAAATCATGCGTCGCCGCCAGCTTGTGATGGACATGCAGCTTGTTGGCAGAGGTGATCTGCCGCAGCCACGCATTCTGGCTGCCCCAGCTGTGATACATGTGCATCGGCCGCTGCGACAGCGCGTGGACGGGGAATTCATCGCCCCCTTCCTCTGCCTCCAGAAACGGCTGGTACCAGATCGGCAGCGGGTCGAAATAGGTTTCGATCCGTTTGCGATGCTGCTCGGGCGGTTGTTTCTCGCCATGCCCCTGAGCGGACAGACGGAAACGCTGCAAATCCTCATTATAGAGCTGGAAAGTGATCGGGTCGGCATGGCCCAGCCAGCCCATTTTCACCGCATGATCGAGATATTCGCGGTTCGAATGTTTGAAATATTGCGCGCTGTGCGGGAGATCCTGCGACCAGAAACAGCCATTTTCGATATAGCGTTCCAGCTGGTTCGGGTTAACCTCGCCCACGCCTTCCTTCTCGCCATCCTTGCCGCGCCAGCCAGCCAGCGGGCCGATACCGGGCGAGCGTTCATGGTTGACGATGTAATCAGGGTAGCCGCCCGGATATTTGGGCGAGCCATCTTCATTGACCATGCCCGGTAATCCCAGCCGCGCGCCGAGATCGAGCAGCACGGTCTGGAACGGACGGACATCGCGATCCGGCTCGATCACCGGCTGTCGGATGCTGTCCCCCGCACCATGCGCAGTCGAAATCGGGCGATCGAGCATGGAAATGGCATCATGCCGTTCCAGATAGGTCGTATCGGGCAGGATCAGGTCGCAATAGGGGACCGTTTCCGACCAGAAAGCGTCTGAATAGATGATCTTGGGGATCACATATTCGCCGCTGTCATCCTTCCTGGTGAAATATCCCAGCGTCTCCGGGATATTCATGGACGAGTTCCACGCCATGTTGGCCA
>JAGREF010000182.1 GCA_020446665.1 Sphingomonadaceae bacterium | reverse complement strand
CCGGCGGAGATGGCGCAGATTGCCGGGCGCGCCGGGCGGCATCAGCGCGATGGCAGTTTTGGCACTCTGTCCGGCATAGGCGGAGCCGGACGTGAGGCGCCGGAATTCACGGAAGACGAGATTTATGCGATCGAGGAACATCGCTTTGCGCCGCTGACAAAGTTGTTCTGGCGCGAGGCCGAGCCGCGCTTTGAGTCCGTCAGCCTGCTGATTGATGATCTGGCCGCCCCGCCGGGGGAGCCGGGGCTGGCCGCAGCGCCCGAGGCAATAGACCTGGCTGTCTTGCGCAGGCTGGCGGATACGCCGCTGATCCATGACGTGCGCGGGGCGGCGCTGGTGCGACGATTCTGGGAAGCCTGCTCGCTCCCGGATTTCCGCCAGCAAGGGGTGGAAATGCATGCCCGTTTCGTGGCGCGGTTGTGGCAAGACTTGCAACAAGGCCACATCGGCGCGGATTTCGCCGCTGCCCGCATTGCGGAACTGGACAATATGCAAGGCGGCATTGATACGCTGCAGGGCCGGATCGCGGCGATCCGGACTTGGGCCTATATTTGCCAGCGGCCCGATTGGGTGCTGGCGCGTGATGAAATGGCTGCCCGGGCACGGGCAGTGGAAGCGAAGCTCTCCGATGCGCTCCATGCGCGCCTGACCGAGCGTTTCGTGAACAGGAGGACAGCGATCCTGATGAAAGCTTTGGGACAGGATGCGTCGCTATTGCCCGTGGAACTGGGCGATGATGGCGTGGTCAGCGTGGAAGGTGAAGTGATCGGCGCGGTGCAGGGGTTCCATTTCACCGTGGATCACCAGGCCAATCATGCAGACCGCAAGATGTTGCTGTCTGCGGGGGAGAAGGCCTTGCCCGGCCTGCTGGCAAAGCGCGCCCGCGCCCTTGCAGAAAGCGGGTTCGAGACCGTGACTCTGGAGCGCGGCGCGATCCATTGGGAAGGACGGGTTCTGGCCAGGCTGGAGACTGATCGCGAAGTGAGCGAGCCGCGCCTTGTCGCAGAGCGGGAGCTGAGCCTGATTCCCGAGATGGAGCGTGCAGAATTCCTTGCCGCGCTGGCTGGCTGGCTGGCGAAACAGCTCGAACCGCTGGCCCCGCTGCGCAAACTGACCGAGGCCGCACGCGACCCTGAAGCCGGGTCGCAGGCCCGCGCCTTGCTGCTGACGCTGGTCGATGGGCTGGGTTATGTCAGCCGCGAAAGGGCCGGGCTGGAACATTTGCCCAAGGAAATGCGCCCCTTCCTGCGCAAACTGGGCGTGAATTTCGGCGCGCTCGACATTTTCGCGCGCGATATGCTGAAGCCTGCGCCGCGCCAGTTGCTGCATGCGATTGGTGCTGACAAGCGCCCGCTTGAGCCGGCGATGCGGGCGGTTCTGCCGGGGGAAGGCAAGTTGCCGTCCGGCTATCGGCCCGCAGGCGACCAGTTCGTGCGGATCGACATCGCGGAGAAATTGCTCCGGGCGGTTCACGATGCACGGTCCAAAGCGAATGGCAGGCATTTCGCGATGAGTTCGGCCCTGGCAGTCTCCACCGGGCTGACGGAAGAGAATTACCAGCGTCTGCTCGGGGCTGCCGGGTTCCGCGTTCAACGTGCACGCCCGCTGGCGGAAGCCATGTTCGGCCCCCCCATGCCCGACAGATGGGAATGGCGGCCTTCGCGGCGCAAGGCGGAGCGGGCTGGTGGCCCCAGGCCAGACCGGCACGGGCCGAAGGGCCCCCGCAAGGGAGCAAAGCCCCCACGCAAACCCGAATCGGCAGCCGGGCCCGCGACGGGCAAGGCCTTTGCCGGGCTGGCCGATCTCCTCAAGTGAGACGGATCTGACGGTGGCAGCCGGGGCAATGCGGATTGATCGCTTGCTCTATTATTTGCGCTTTGCGCGCAGCCGGTCACTTGCTCATGCCATGGTCGATCAGGGCCATATTCGCCGCAATGGCGAGCGTGTGCTGCGCGCCAGCCAGAGCGTGATGGCGGGTGATGTGCTCACCATGCCGCTGGGAAAAGGGGTGATCGTGATGGAATTGCTGGCGCTTCCGCTACGGCGCGGACCGGCCAGCGAAGCGCAAAGCTGCTATCGGGTGCTTGACGCGGGCGGACAAAGCGCCATAGCAACGCCAAAGACCAACACCGAAGGACACGCACTACCATGACCTATGTCGTCACCGACGCCTGCATCAAATGCAAATATACAGACTGCGTCGAGGTCTGCCCGGTCGATTGCTTTTACGAAGGCGAAAACATGCTGGTGATCAATCCCAGCGAATGTATCGATTGCGGCGTGTGTGAGCCGGAATGCCCGGCAGAAGCCATCCTGCCTGACACGGAAAGCGGGCTGGAACAGTGGCTGGAAATCAATACCAAATATTCCGCCGAATGGCCGAACATCACCAGCCAGAAGGAACCGCCTGCTGAAGCAGACGAGTTCAAGGGCCAGGAAGGCAAGTTCGACAAATATTTCTCGCCGGAACCGGGCGAAGGCGACTGATCCGCTCTCGGGCCACCCCCAGCGCGTAACGCAAATCGTGGATTTGAGTGGCAGCCTGCAACCGATGCAGGGCGCTGACTCGTGCGCTTTTTCGAACAGGCTGGAAATTTTGTTACGAAGCTGCTATATAATATGACAAGCGCGCCGAATCTTTCCGGCGCACTGCTGGATCTAGAGAGGCAGGACCACCAAGCAACAGGGCAGAAGAGGACACAGCGAACGCACCATTTACCGGGGCGTTCGGCAGCTTCCTTTACTGTCCTTTTGCGGCCCCCGCCCCTTTGCGAAAGGACATTACATGGCAAGCAGTGCCCCCGCCTTTGTTGTTGGCGATTATGTTGTTTACCCCAAGCATGGCGTTGGCCGTGTGATCGAACTGCAAAATGAAGAAATCGCCGGCATGCAGCTTGAGCTCTATGTGCTGCGGTTCGAAAAAGAGCGCATGACCTTGCGGGTACCGGTCAACAAGGTGGAATCCATCGGCATGCGCAAGCTGTCCAGCGACAAGACGCTGAAGGAAGCCATGGACACGCTGAAGGGCAAGCCCAAGGTGAAGCGCACCATGTGGAGCCGCNNNNCAGGAATATGAAGCCAAGATCAATTCCGGCGAAATCGTGCTGATCGCAGAGGTTACCCGCGATCTTTTCCGCCCGGATGACCAGCCTGAACAGAGCTATTCCGAACGGCAGATCTTCGAAGCGGCCTCCAGCCGCCTCGCCCGCGAACTGGCGGCGATGGAAGAAACGGATGAACCGACTGCGCTGGAGAAGATTCTCACCGTATTGCGCGAACATGCTCCGCAATATTACGAGAACGCCGAAGACGCGTAAGTTCTGCAAACGGCAGACTGAACTCGACAAAGGGCTGCCCGATCGGGCGGCCCTTTTTGTTGCGCGCCTTGTGACATCCTCCATGCTGTATTATATCAGCAATACAGATGGAAGTGGAGGAGTGTCCCATGTTGCACAAGATCATCAAAGGCGTGGCCCCTGCGGCGGCGCTGGTGCTGGCTGCCGGCCTGAGTGGCTGCAACAGCAATCTCGATATCAAGATCAATGACAGCGAAGGTGTGCCGCTGGCCAAGCTCGACATGAGCGGCGACCCACCCACCGAGCTGGTGCTGGCCGGCCCGGATCAGGTGGTCATCAGCGATGGTGATGCGCTGGCGATTGATGTCGAAGGCGATCCCGCAGTCACCGAGAAACTGCGCTTCACGCTGGAAGACGGCACGCTGGGTATCATGCGTGAGAAGGGCAATTGGAAGGACAAGGGCACTGCCACAATACGCGTGACCATGCCTGCACCCAAAGCGATTGTCCTCGCCGGGTCTGGCAAGATTTCCGCTCAATCCATGGCCGACCAGGCCAGCGTGACCATCGCGGGCAGCGGTGAAGCCAGCGCCAGCGCCATCGCGGCAGAGAAGCTGGAAGTCACCATTGCCGGTTCCGGCACTTTCATGGCTGCAGGCACTGCCAAGGCGCTCGAGCTGACCATTGCCGGTTCTGGCAGCGGCAAGATGGCCGGGTTGAAGGCAGATAGTGCGGAAATCACTATCGCCGGTTCCGGCAGTGCCGATTTTGCATCAGATGGCAAGGTGGAAGCCAGCATCATGGGTTCCGGCGACGTCAACATCACCGGTAATGCCACCTGTGAAGTCAGCTCCATGGGTTCTGGCAAGGTCCGCTGCCAGGCGACTGCTCCCGAAGCCGGAACCTCTGACGCAGAGCCAAAGGGCGACGCCGCCGAAGAAGCCGCCGACGAATAGGTTCACGTCTGGGCCATCGATTCGTGCTATGCCGCGCATGGAAGGAGATCCCTCCATGCGCGGTATTGCCTTGCTGACTTTCCCGATTCTTGCCCTCGCGCTTGGCGGTTGTGTGGCGCGGACCGCCGTCAATGTGGCAACAGCTCCCGTCAGGGTCGCGGGCAAGGCCGTTGACCTTGCCACAACCAGCCAGTCTGAACGCGATGAAAAGCGCGGGCGTGAATTGCGCAAGCTGGAGGAGCGCGCGGGCAAGCTCGAGCGCCAATACCAGCGCGAACAGCAGGATTGCCTCGATGGTGACCACCGCGCCTGCCGCGTAGCGCAAGGGACTTATGCCGAGCTGCAGCTGGTCCTGCGCCAGCTCCCGGCCCCGCCAGCTGCAGATTGATCAGGCTGCTGCGCGCCGCAAACGGTCATTGATCGCTGCGCCAATCCCGTGATCAGGCACCGGCGCAACCGCGATGCGCCGTGCAGGTGATGCGCCCGCTTCATGCAGGCAGGCATAAAGCCGCGCCGCCGCCTCGGCCAAATCGCCGCAGGCTGACAGGGTGCAATTCCCCGCCACCTCGCCAAAACCGATCAGGAATTCGCCCTCTGCCGCCGTAACGGCATCCAGCCGCAGCGGCTTGCCCGGCGAATAATGCTGCGCCAGCTGGCCGGGGGCCTCCACGGCTTGCGTCTTGACTTCAACCGCTTCGCCAAGAATTTCAGAGAGTTGGCCCTCTGTCACCGGCCCATGGCGAAGCAATTGCCAGCTGCCGTCCGGGCGCAGCGCGGCAATGGTCGATTCCAGCCCGGCTGCACATTCGCCCCCATCCAGCACCGCCGCGATGCGCCCGTCCAGCGTTGCCAGAACATGGTCTGCGCTGGTCGGGCTGACCGCCCCACTGCGATTGGCTGACGGTGCCGCAAGCGGTTTGCCCAATTGCTGCAACACTGCCCGCATCACCGGATGGGCGGGCATTCGCAGGGCAATGGTCGGCAGCCCGGCAGTGACCGCCGCTGCAACCGGCGCATCCGGTGCAAGCGGGAGCACCAGTGTCAGCGGCCCGGGCCAGAAACGTGCCGCCAGATCCCGCGCACGCATATCCAGCCGGGCAAGCGCTTCGGCCTGCTCCAGCTCTGCCACATGGACGATCAGCGGATTGAAATCAGGCCGCCCCTTGGCGCGATAGATGGCAGCCACTGCGTCTGCGCTGTCAGCCGGAGCCGCAAGGCCATAAACCGTCTCGGTCGGCACTGCCACGAGACCGCCCTGAGCCAGAATCGCTGCTGCGTGCGCAATCCCCTGCGCATCGGCTGATAGCCTTTCCGTAGCGTTCTTGCCGGTCATGGCGCGGCGCTATATGGGAAGCCGCAGAAAGCCAAGCTCTTCATGCGAGAGGAACGCATCCATGTCATCCTTCACTCCCGCCACTCAGGACCAGATGCTTGCCTTGAAGGTCAATGCCGGAATTGCTGAACTTGCCCAGAGCGAACGCTTTGCTGCTGCGGAGGCAGATATGGTCGATGCCATTGTGGAGGGGATTGGCGCTTATTCCAGCGGGGAATGGGCGCCGCTCAACCGGATTGGTGATGAACAGGGGGCGAGGCTGGAAGATGGCGCGGTGCGCCTGCCCGAAGGCTTTGCCAAAGCCTATCGCTCCTATGTCGAGCAAGGCTGGAACGCGATTGCCGGTTCGCCGGACTTTGGCGGACAGGGCCTGCCCTTTTCGCTGGCCTGCAACGTGCTGGAAAATCTCGGCACGGCCAATATGGCATTCAATCTGCTGCCGATGCTGTCAGTCGGGGCGATCGAGGCGATCGAGCATCATGGCAGCGACGAACAGAAGGCGCTGTATCTGCCACGGCTGGTAAGCGGTGAATGGTCAGGTACGATGAATCTGACGGAATCCTCTGCGGGCAGCGATGTCGGTGCCTTGCGCAGCACGGCTGTGCCCATCACGGATGGCGAACATGCCGGGAAATACCGCATTGCCGGGCAAAAGATCTTCATCACCTGGGGCGAACACGACCTGTCGGAAAACATCATTCATCTGGTGCTCGCACGTCTGCCTGACGCGCCAGAGGGCACGCGCGGCATCTCGCTCTTCATCGTGCCCAAATACCATGTGAATGCCGATGGTTCGCTGGGTGCACGCAACGATCTTCGCTGCGTCAGCCTGGAACACAAGCTGGGCATTCATGCGTCACCGACCTGTGTCATGGCCTATGGCGATAATGGCGAATGTATCGGCGAATTGATCGGACAGGAAAGTCGCGGCTTGATGGCGATGTTCACGATGATGAACAATGCCCGCATCAGTGTCGGCAATCAGGGCGTCCAGATAGGCGAGCGGGCGATGCAGCAAGCGCTCTCTTACGCGCAGGACCGCGTGCAGTCCGCCCGGGCCGGATCGCCTGACAAGAGCCCGGTCGCGATCATCGAGCATCCCGATGTGCGCCGGATGCTGCTGCGCATGAAAGCGTTGACAGAGGGCGCGCGGGCACTGCTCTATTACACGGCGGGCCTGGTGGATCGAGGAACATTGAGCGATGAGGCCGCCGGTCGCCGGGCTGACGTGCTGGTGCCAATGCTGAAAGCATGGGGAACCGATATTGGCTGCGAAGTGACCAGCATCGGCGTGCAGATCCATGGCGGCATGGGCTTTATCGAGGAAACCGGCGCGGCCCAGCATTATCGCGATGCCCGCATTGCACCGATCTATGAAGGCACGAACGGGATTCAGGCGGCTGACCTTGTCACACGCAAGCTGGGGCTGAGCGGCGGGGCCGATTATTCCGAGCTGATGGCAGAACTGGCCAGAGATACAGCGGCGGATGCGCCGGGCCTGTCTGCGCTGGCTGCGACTTGCGCAAATCTCGCAGAATGGATGGCCCGCGATGCCAGCCTCGATGATCGCCTCGCCGCCAGCGTGCCTTTCTGCACCATGAGCGCCGTCGCTGTCGCCGGGTGGCAGCTGCTCCTGCAAAAACGCGCCGTCGCCTCTGGCGAAGCCCCTGCCCTTGCCGCAACCAAGCCGGTGACCACCGAGTACTTCCTGACCCATATCGTGTCGGAAGCTGCCGGACTGGAAGCGTCGGTCCGCGCCGGAGCGAGCCTGCTTTACACGCTTTCCGCGGAGCAATTGGCGGGCTAAGGCTCACACATGACCGATCAGGGAGACCCCCTCGCCCGCATAGCCGAAGCGCTGGAACGGCTCGCGCCGCCGCCTGCCGCAGAGGCCGACTGGCTGGCCCATCCGGCCTATGTCTGGGATGGAGCCGCCGCGCGCGGCATTGCGCAGATCGAAGCGCCAGAGCTAGCGCAATTATGCGGGATTGACGCGCAAAAGGAAAAGGTCAGCGCCAATGTGATGCGCCATGCGCAAGGCCATGCAGCGCATGACATGCTGCTATGGGGCGCGCGCGGAATGGGGAAATCCGCGCTGGTGCGCTCGGCAACCATTGCCGCGCAGCGCGAATTGCCCGCTTCGCTGGCGCTGGTGCAGGCGGGATCAGATGCGCTGAGCGGCCTGCCGCGGCTTTTTGACAGGCTGGGCATGGTGGAGCGCCGCTTCCTCGTCTATATCGACGATCTTGGCTTTGCCGACACTGACAGCGAAACGCCGCGGCGCCTGCGCAGCTGGCTGGAAGGCGGGGTGGAAGCACGCCCGGCCAATGTCCGCCTTGCCGTCACATCCAATCGCAGGGCGATCCAGTCCCGGCATCTGTCCGAGCAGGACGATCCGATCAATCCGCGCGACGCCACGGATGACCGGCTCGCCCTGGCGGATCGCTTCGGAATCTCCGTTGGCTTCCACAATTGCGACAAGCCCACCTATCTCGCGATCATCGCAACCTATGCGCAGGCGGCAGGTCTGGCATGGGAAGAAGGGGACGCGATGGAATGGGCCGCACGGCGCGGCGCGCGTTCAGGCCGCACGGCGTGGCAATATGTCACCGAACTGGCCGGACGCGCGGGAAAAATGCTTTGAACCCCGGCTATTGCGCAGGCCGTTCCCGCGCATAATCATCCGCTCCGAAACTCGCCGTCGGATCGCCATTGAGCGAGCGACGCGGCGGCAGTGACTCGCCCTGAATTCGCGCAATCCCCTTGCCCGGCTCCGCACCGGGAGACACGACGCGCCAGATAATGCCGGCTGTGTCATCGCTCACCAGCAAGGCACCATCGCCGGCCCAGGCCACCCAGGTCGGGCGCCCCTTCGTCTTGCCATCCGCCTGCAGGAATCCGGTCAGCACCGGGGCCGGATTGCCCTTGGGATTGCCGAGATCATCAAAGGCAACATAGACCACGTCATAGCCCGAGGCAGGTTTGCGGTTCCACGAACCATGGCGCGCGATAAAGGCGCCCTGCGCAAAGCCAGTGCCCATCAGGTGCCCTTCCTGTGTAAAGGCCAGACCCAGCGCGGCGACATGCGGGCCCAGCGCGAATTCCGGCTTGCGCGAATATTCCGTGAGATAGGCGGGCATGGGTGCTTTCACGCGATAATCGACCACGTCGCCCCAATAGACCCAGGGCCAGCCATATTGCGCACCCACCGGAACATTGGTGAGATAATCCGGGACCAGATCAGATCCGAGCATGTCGCGTTCGTTCACCGTGGTCCATAATTCCCCGCTGAAAGGGCTGAAGGCGAGACCGTTGGGATTGCGCAAGCCGCTGCCGAAAATACGCTGGCGGTTGGTTTCCAGATTATACTCCCAGATCGCCGCCCGCCCTTCTTCCTCTTCCATCCCGCGTTCGCCGATATTGGAGGCTGATCCGACAGCGACAAAGATCTTGTCCCCTTCCGGTGAAAGCACAATGTTGCGCATCCAGTGATTTCCGGCGGGCGGCAGATCCATCAGCTTTTCCGCTTCGCCTGCAAGCTTTTCGCTACCCAGCTCGTAGGGGAATGACAGCAAGGCATCATGGTTGGCGATAAAGAGCCTGCCGTCTTTCCAAGCGATCCCGGAGGGCGAGGAGAGGTCTTCACGCAGGACTTTTTTCACATCTGCTGCGCCATCGCCATCGCTGTCACGCAGCAAAAGCAGCTGATCGGGCGAATCATCGCCAGCACCCGCAGCGGAGAACAGCAAACCGGCGATAAAGCCTTCAATCCCGCCCGGCCCGTCACTGGGCGGGCGGTTGGTCAAGGTCACCAGCACATCCCCATTGGGCAGCGTATAGACCACGCGCGGATGATCCAGCCCATCCGCAAAGCGCGTGACGGCGAGGCCTTCGGCGGCCACCGGCACTTCGTCTGCAGCCCAGCCGATGGGCTTTGCAATATTGACGGTGGGGATAGTTTCCTTGCTCGGTTCAGCCAGGACCGGATCGGTGCCGGTCACTTCTTCAAGCGACAATTCGGCGGTCTGGCCACGGGTCAGGAACCAGATGGCGATGGCCAGTACGACCAAGAGGACAAGGAGGGCGATGAGGATTTTGCGAAGTTTGGTCATGTCCGCAGACCTACTGCTAGACGCGGCTTGCGGCAATGGCGCAATCCCCTAGAGGGAGAGGCCATGTTTGATTTCCGCCCTGACCCTGGCCAACCAAAGGCCGAGACCCTGCGCCAGCTATGCGACGCAGTGGACGCCCTGACCGCTGGCGAGCCAGACGGCATTGCCAATATGGCCAATGTGGCCGCCCTGCTGTGGGAATTCCTCCCTGGCCTTAATTGGGCAGGCTTTTACCGCATGGTCGATGGGGAGTTGGTGCTGGGGCCATTTGTCGGGCGCCCTGCTTGTATCCGCATCCCGCTAGGCAAAGGCGTGTGCGGGACCGCGGCGAGCACCGGCAAGAGCCAGCTTGTGGCAGATGTCCATGCCTTTCCGGGTCATATTGCGTGCGATTCGGCAAGCCAGTCCGAGCTGGTCGTACCGGTCGTTCGCCAAGGCACGGTGATCGCAGTGATTGACCTCGACAGCCCGGAACTGGCGCGTTTCGATGCAGAGGACCAGGCCGGGATCGAACAGCTCGCCGCACTCCTTTCCGGGCGGATCTGAAGCACCCGGAAATTTCGCCCCGAAACGGGACAGCGCCATTGCAGGCCTTGGGTTACTGCGGATTGCGATGGTAGATTTTCCCTTAATACCGGGAATCGGCCCGGACCTTCAGGGGAAGAGTTTCATGAGCGCCCGTCACTTATTCTGCATCGGAACGGCTACCGCCGCTGTCCTGTCCGCCGCGCCTGCACTGGCTCAGCCGGCAATGGGTTATGAAGGGCGCGTCTATGAATATGCGCGGCCCCTGCCAGAGCCGGCCACGGCCCAGCCCGTGGTCTTTACCAGCGAGCCGATCGTGCAGCCCGTGCCTGTGCGCGCGCCGATGCCTGGAGCTCAGGCCTATGACTATGAAGTCGAATATGTCGACGCACCGCCAGCTGGCGCCTACCCGCAACCGGCGCACAGGGTCTATCCGGCTCCGGCAGCGCGCGGACCGATCCATCCGCCAATGGCACAGCCCATGTCCTACGCTGCGCCGCAATTTGATCGCGACGCATGGCTTGATGAGTGCGAAGACCGCATTGACGGCAAGAAGGGCAAGAAGCGCGGCACCATCATTGGCGGCCTCCTTGGTGCAATTGCAGGTGGCGTAGCCGGCAATCGCATCGCTGACGGCAATCGTCTGGCAGGCACCCTGCTCGGTGTCGGGACCGGCGGCCTTGTCGGTGGATTGTTTGGCGGGCTGATTGGCGGCGCGAGTGGTCGCCACAATGACCGTGATGAATGCGAAGCCTATCTCGACCGCTACATGGCCAGCTATGGGCAGGGTTACGGCTATGGCTATCCGGGCGGCTATTACGGCCAGGGCTACTATGGCTATGGCGTGACCTATGCGCCAGTCTGGGTCGCCGTGCCGCAGCGCGCTGTCGTGCGCGAATATGTGACGGAAGAGTGGGTTGATGAGGTGGTCACTACCCCTGCCCCGACCAAGCGTGTGCGGGTGATCCGCCAGCCTGCTCCGCAGCCGACCAAGCGCGTGAAAACCATCAAATATCGCAAATAAGCGCGCGTGTTACGGCGATGAGCCGCCCGGTCCCGCAGGGGCCGAGGCGGCTATTGTCGTGGCCGGGCTGGTCCGCAGCTTGATTGCTCCCATACGGGCAATGTCGTTGTCGCGCGATACGGTGACAGTCGCACCGAGCACTCCCTGCACCTGCAGCACACGGGCCGCATCGCTCGCCACACGCAGCTGGTATTTGCCATAGGGCACCTTCTCGAACAGGAAGAAGCCGTCAAATTCTGTGAGCGTCTCTGCCACCACGGCGCCACGCATATCGACCAGCTCCAGCGCAACGCCGGGCTGTTCCGTACCCACTGGCGACAGCAGCAGGCCTTCGACTTCACCCGAAGGCGTGACCGGAATCTCGACCTTGGTAGCAATCCCCGGACGCGGGACGACCACGATGCCCTTTACCGCCGGAGTGAGATAGGGATCACCCAGCGTGGTTTCGTCGAGCCCGACCAGCACGGGAACAAAGGGCTTGAGGTCATCCACCATCACCCGGCCGTTCTCGCCCGTGGCTGCCTCGGTCACGCGCATCCCGGCGGCAATGGTGACATCCTTGATTGCTTCTTCTCCCGGATCGCGGCGGCCATTGCCGTCTTCGTCGCGGAAGACCAGCACATCGGCCTGGCCATTGCGCGCGAGGCGGCTTTCCGAGAAGCGAATGCCGCCATTGGCCGGGTCAGGACCGAAGCTGAAGGACAGGGCGAGGTTGAGGCCAAAGGTCCCGCGCGTGTTATATTCGGCATTCCCGCGCAGGGCGAATTTCTTGAAAGTGCGCGTATAGCCAAGGGCGAAGCGCGTATCCCTGGTACTGGCTTCATATTCGACTTCGCCGTTAATCTCCGAAACGTCATCCAGCATCTTGCCGGTTGTCAGACGCGCCC
The DNA here is from genome assembly GCA_020446665.1 of Sphingomonadaceae bacterium. Lineage (GTDB taxonomy): Bacteria > Pseudomonadota > Alphaproteobacteria > Sphingomonadales > Sphingomonadaceae > JACXVD01. The sequence continues at coordinate 559 of JAGREF010000182.1, read as the reverse complement.
GGGTGAAGCCCTTTTCCGATCCGCTGAGGTTAAAATCAGCGGCGCCGCGCAGTGCCAGGCCGAGCACCCGGCGGCTTGCCAGGACACGCAGAGTCGTGTCGCGGGTCTGAGCTGGCGAGAGGTCACTGGAGGCCAATTGCCCCCGCAACTCTGTGCGCAGCTGCGTCCGCGCAATTATGGTCGCGGTCGAAATTAACCAATCGGTAACCTTTGCACCGGACTTGGTCTCCGCCCGGCTGATCCCGGCCTGGAGAGGCAGGTTAAACCGACCAAACCTGAGCGAAGTGTCCGCGCGAAGCGTGGTGGCATAGCGGATATCCGAGCCAACGAACTCGCTGGAGAAGTCGCCCTGGACCCATACGGCGTCGAAGGCGAGATTCACCTTGCCCAACCGGCCAAGCGCATTCGCCTTGGTCGCGATGCCGCCACCAAGCTGGTATGCCGAGCTCAGCCCCAGCTGCATTGAGCCGAAACTGCGCAAGACATTGCCTTCGATGTAATCGCGGCGCTTACCGGCATAATACATGCTCTGCATGCCGAGCGCGATGCTCGTTCGGTC
>JAGREF010000181.1 GCA_020446665.1 Sphingomonadaceae bacterium | reverse complement strand
AAGTCGGCGTACTCGGAATCGCTGCAGAAACCCATCACGCGCTCCACGCAGGCGCGGTTGTACCAGCTGCGGTCGAACAGCACGATTTCGCCTGCAGCGGGCAGATGCGCGACATAGCGCTGGAAATACCACTCGGTCGCTTCGCGTTCGCTGGGTTTGCTGAGCGCAACCACCCGGCACTGGCGCGGATTGATGCGTTGGTGGATCGCCCGGATCGCGCCGCCCTTGCCGGCCGTATCGCGCCCTTCGAACAGCACCATGATCCGCGCACCTGTGGCCCTGGCCCAACGCGCCATGGAGACCAGCTCTTCCTCCAGCGGTTCCAGCAGCTGTTCATATTCCTTGCTTTTGAGCTTGCCCAAGCTGTCCCTCCCGAATTGTCACCCGGTGCAAAGGGTGATATAGTTTCAATTGCAACATGAATACGATCACGCAATCCGAAACCGATTATAGCAAGCTGCCTGATCTGGCGGCCAATGTCTTTACTGCGCCGCTGAAAAAACCGGCGCATGTCGGGGATGACTGGCTGGAACCGGCGCAGCATGTCTATGTTGCGGAAGAGAACGCGATCTGGGACGATCTGTTTGCCCGACAGATGGAGATATTGCCGGGGCGGGCTGCCAGCGCTTTCATGGCCGGGCTGGACAAGCTCGATCTGGGGCGCGGGGGCGTGCCCGAATTCGGCAAGATGTCGGAGGAGCTTAGCGCGCTGACGGGGTGGAGCGTGGTGCCTGTGCCCATGCTGATCCCCGATCATGTGTTCTTCTGGCACCTTGCCAATCGCCGCTTTCCGGCGGGCAATTTCATTCGCAGCCGCGAGACCTTCGATTACATTCAGGAACCCGACGTGTTCCATGACGTGTTCGGCCATGTGCCGATGCTGACGGATCCGGTCTTTGCCGATTACATGCAGGAATATGGCCGCGCCGGATGGAAGGCGATGCGGTATAACCGGCTGAAGGCGCTGGGCTCTCTCTATTGGTACACGGTCGAATTCGGCCTTATTCAAGAGGCTTCCGGCGATATTCGCGCCTATGGGGCAGGCATTCTGTCAGGGCCCATGGAAGTGGTTTTCGCCACCGAAGCCCGCAGCCCCAACCGCATCATGTTGAATGTTGATCGGGTCATGCGCACCGATTACGTGATCAGTGATCTGCAGCCGACCTATTTCGTGATCGAGAGCTTTGCCGATCTCTACCATCAGACGGTGGAGCGCGATTTTGACCGGCTCTATCGCAACCTCTCGCCCAGCTTCACCTATGCCCATTCAGCGGTCATTGACGTTGATGATGTGCTGCATCGCGGGACGCAGGAATACCTCCTGCGTGGTGGCCGGGGGAGCGGAGCCGAGCCGGTCTAGCGCAGGGCCAGCCACGCCACCGCAGCCGCGCCGATCACGATCCGATACCATGCAAAGGGGGCAAAGCCGTGACGGCTGACATAGGCGACGAAGCCCTTGATGACGGCCAGCGCCACCACGAATGAGACCGCCGCGCCGATCCCGATCAGCCCGAACTGGCTGCTGTCGAGCTCTGCGCTGTGCTTCCATAATTGCAGCACAGTTGCCCCGGTCAGCGTGGGCAGGGCGAGGAAAAAGCTGAATTCCGCCGCAGTCTTGCGGTCCACCCCAAAGGCCATCGCGCCCATGATCGTCGCGCCGGAACGGCTGACACCGGGGATCATGGCGAGGCATTGCACCAGCCCGACCATCACGGACTGTTTCAGTGTCATGTTGGCGACCCCGCCGCTTTCTTCGGGATTGGCGTATTTCTCCACCGCGAGGATGCCGAAACCACCGACGATCAGCGCCCATGCGACGACTTCGGCGCTTTCCAGCAGCATCTCGATCTGGTCGCCAAATGCGAGACCAAGGATCACTGCCGGGAAAAACGCGACCAGCAAGTTACGGGTGAAGGCGACTGATTCCGCTTTCCAGCTGAACAGGCCGATAAAGGCATCCCAGAAGGTCCGCCAATAGAGGACCACCACCGCCATGATCGCGCCCGGCTGGATGGCAATGTTGAACACCGACCACTTCTGCGCGTCATAGCCGAGCAGTTCGGTTGCGAGGATCAGATGCCCGGTCGATGACACAGGCAGGAATTCGGTCAATCCTTCGACAATGCCGAGGATGATGGCGGTAAGTGTGGGGCTCATGGGGCGGGGGGTTTGGCGATGCCTGCCGCTATGTCAAATGAAAACTCCCGGCGCGGATGACCGCGCCGGGAGTTTTCCAATTCAGGTGATTACCAGATCTTCACGCGTTCTTCCGGCGGCAGATACAGCTCGTCATCGGGTGTTACGCCAAAGGCTTCGTACCAAGCATCCATATTGCGCACGACGCCATTGGTGCGGAACTCTTCCGGGCTGTGCGGATCGGTGCGCAGCCGCTGGCGGGCATTGTCTTCACGCTGCTGCGAACGCCACACCTGTGCCCAGGCGAGGAAGAAGCGCTGATCGCCGGTCAGGCCGTCAATCACCGGCACGTCCTGCCCGGCGGTGGCGATCTTGTAAGCACGCCAGGCGAGGCTAAGCCCGCCAAGGTCACCGATATTCTCGCCCAGTGTCAGGCGGCCATTAACGCAGGTCTTACCGTCATCGAGCGGGCAGAAAGCGTCATACTGCGCCACCAGCTTGTCACCCCGCTCGTCAAAGGCGGCACGATCTTCGTCTGTCCACCAGTTGCGCAGCTTGCCGGTGCCGTCACTCTTGGAGCCCTGGTCGTCAAAGCCATGGCCCATTTCATGGCCAATCACCCCGCCAATCGCGCCGTAATTGACCGCCGGGTCATTGGTCAGCGCGAAGAAGGGCTGCTGCAGGATCGCAGCGGGGAAGACGATCTCGTTCTTGCTGGGATTGTAGTAAGCATTGACCGTCTGCGGCAACATGAACCATTCGGTCCGGTCAATCGGCTTGCCCAGCTTGGAGATATTATCCTGCCATTGCCATGCATTGGCGGCCATGCGGTTGGCGAGCGGGTTGCCCGCGACGATCTCCAGCCCTTCATAGGTTTCAAGGTTGTCACGATAGCCGATCTTGGGATCAAACGCGGTCAGCTTGGCGCGCGCTTCCACCTTCGTCTCCGGGCTCATCCAGTCGAGCTCGTCAATGCTTTGGCCCATGGCCGTGCGCAGATTTTCGACCAGCTCGACCATCGCGGTCTTGCTGGCGGGCGGGAAATAGCGCGCGACATAGGACTTGCCGAGCACTTCGCCCAGCTGGCCTTCGGTCTCGTCAATTGCACGCTTCCAGCGCGGGCGCTGCTCTGGCTGGCCGCGCAAGGTCTTGCCGTAGAATTCGAAATCGGCTTCGTCGAAACGGCTCGGCAGGACAGCGGAGTTGTTCGACAGGAAGCGGACGGCGGTCCATGCCTGCAGCGTCGCCATGTCGGCATTGCCCAGAACGTCAAACATGCCCGGAATGCCCTTGCCGATCTTCGCGCGGGTGGCGTCATCCAGGCCCAGCTCCTCGGCGCGGTCGTCACTCGGCGGGACCTGGGTCAGCACGAATTTGTCTGCCTTGCCGATGCCCGCCGTGTCGAGCATCCGGGCCAGCGGGAATTTGCCTGCCATTTCCACCAGCTCGGCGCGGGTGGCGGCGGTATAGGTCAGGTCGCGATTGCGGCTGACCGC
>JAGREF010000180.1 GCA_020446665.1 Sphingomonadaceae bacterium | reverse complement strand
AAGGACGTGATCAAGTCCGGCGGCGAATGGATCAGCTCGGTCGAGCTCGAAAATGCTGCGGTGGGTCATCCCGAAGTGGCAGAGGCCGCCGCGATCGGAATGCCGCATCCGAAATGGGACGAACGCCCCGTTCTGTTCGTGGTGCGCAAGCCCGGCTCGAACGTCTCGGCAAAGGATGTCATCGAACATCTCAAGCCGCTGGTGGCCAAATGGTGGCTGCCCGATGCGGTGGAATTTGTGGACGATATTCCGCACACTGCGACAGGCAAGATCAGCAAGAAGGATTTGCGCGACCGGTTCAGCGATTACACGCTGGCTGGATGAGGCACAGGTTCTGCGCCGGCTCGGCCTTGCCCTCCTTGTCGTTGCCTGTTTCTTCGCAGGTTTCAGGGCTGTCGCCGCGCCCTTTGCGGTGGGTATAAAGTTGATCTGGTGGAACGATCCGATCAGTCCAGTGACCGATATCTTCATTGGCATCGTGGGTCTGGTCGGAGGTGTGGTGATTGCTTTCCTGGTGACCCGACAGGTCGCTGGGGCTTGGAAGGAGAGAATGATGTCCCAGCGGTCTTATATTGACCCCAGCCGGGCCAATTTTGAAGCGTTCAAAGGGCTTCCGCGCGATGAGCCGATCCATATGCTCAACCTGCTGCTGTTTCGCGACGCGGCGGAATATCCGGCGGGGCATGAACATGCAGGCAAGGGCTGGAGCGGGCAGCGCGCCTACCAGGAATATGGCAAGACCAGCGGGCCGATCTTCCGCCGCGTGGGCGGGCAGATCGTCTGGCGCGGGGCCTTCCAGTGCATGGTGACGGGGCCGGACGAGCGCGCATGGCACGATGGGTTCGTGGCCCAATATCCGAGCAGCGCGGCATTCTTCGAGATGATCAAGGATCCGGAATATCAGCTGGCCGTGGTGAACCGCACAGCTGCTCTGGTTGATAGCCGCTTGATCCGCTTCAAACCGGGTGAAGGTGGGGAAGGCTTTGGCTGAAACGCAGGCAGGTTGAACGGGGAGCGCGCGAGCAACCTGCCAGCGCGCCCCCCGATCTCAGAAGTCAGTTGCCGTACAGCTCGTCATTCATCTTCTTGAGCATGTCGGAATAGACCGCCAGCTGGACACGATAATTTTCCATCGTGATCCCGCCATCGACGATCATATAGGCCTGCACAACCGGGCGGCCATCCTGCATCTGGTAGCTCTTGCCGGCTGACCATTTGGCGTTGAAATTGATCGTCCGCTGTCGGATCTCATCTTCGCTCATCCCGCTTGGCTTGCCAAACCGGGCGGAAATGCTGGTGCCTTTGCAAACACCCGTGCTGCTGCTGCAAGCGGTGAAGCGTGCGGTGGCGCGCAGCCCATTCGGGAAAGTGATCAGATAATCGCCAAAATCATTTTTGGCCGGTTCCCAGGTCGCGCCCATTTGCCGCAATACGGCAAACAATATGTCTTCATTGAATTCCGTGATGACCTTGGAAGCCCGGAATTCTTCGGCATTGACGGGTGTGGCAGCCAGCCCGGCAGTGGTTGCCATCATGGCGGCGGCGATCATGAATTTGCGCATGTGGTCCCCCTTTTGTGACGTAATGCCCAGTTTAACGGGCGGGATGATGGGCGCAAGACTGCAATGAAACTATTACAGTAATTGTAACTGTCCTCCCGGCGCGGGCGGCCGGAACTGGCTGCAATCCAACTCTAATGGCGGATTGTCGATGCCATATCTGCGCCGGGCCTTGTGAAAGCGGGCGCGGAACAATTCGCCCCATACGCCATGCGGCTTCATCCGTTCGAAGAAGCGCGATTCATTGTCGCGGCCATTGCGCAAGGACTGCACGATTGACATCACCTTGCCCGCGCGCTCGGGAAAATGAACCTCCAGCCATTCGCGGAACAAGGGGGCGACTTCATGCGGCAGGCGCAGCATGATCCAGCTGGCGGAACGGACACCGCGGGCAGCGGCTTCTGCCAGGATCTGTTCCATGAATTCGTCAGTAATCGCCGGAATAATCGGCGCAACGGAGACATGGGCAGGGATGGCTGCTGCAGCCAGCTTCCCCAGTGCATCGAGCCGCTTGCGCGGTGAAGCTGCGCGCGGTTCGAGCATTTGCGAGAGCGCCGGGTCGAGGCTGGTCACGGAAATGGCAACCGCCGTGAGTTTCAACTTCGCAAGCTCTGCCAGCAGATCGAGATCATCCAGCACGCGGTCGCTCTTGGTGGTGATGGTGACAGGATGGCGCGTGTCGAGGCACACCTCCAGCACCTGCCGCGTGAGGCGATATGTCCGTTCAATCGGTTGATAGGGATCGGTATTGGTGCCCATCGCAATTGGTGCAGGGCGGTATTTGCGCCGCGCCAATGTCTCGCGCAGCAGGCGCGCTGCATCGGGTTTTGCGAAAAGGCGAGTCTCAAAATCCAGCCCCGGCGAGAGATCGTGATAGGCATGGGTAGGGCGGGCATAGCAATAGACACAGCCATGCTCGCAGCCGCGATAGGCATTGATCGACCGGTCAAAGGGAATGTCGGGCGACTGGTTGAAGCTGAGGATTGTTCTGGGGTGTTCCTCCGTCACCTGCGTGCGCAGCTTTACGGGCGGCCCGTCCACGGTGGCGATTTGATCGCGCCAGTCGTCGTCTGCTTCGCGAGTCGCAAGCCCGAAACGCAGCGGAAGCGCGCCAGACTGCGCTCCACGGCCGCGAATGGGGTGTTTGCGGGGATGATCCATGAATGGAACATATATAGAACAAAATTGCGGCGCGCTAGCTACGAAACAGGCTACGAATCTATGTTTCCCGCAATCGCGGCATGAGTTCCACGAAATTGCAGGGCCGGTTCCGGCTGTCGAGCTGTTCGGCGAGGATGCCGTCCCAGCCATCCTTCACTGCGCCGTTCGATCCGGGCAGGGCGAAGATATAGGTCCCGCGCGCAACCACGGCCAATGCGCGGCTTTGCACGGTGCTGGTGCCGATGGTCTGATAGCTGATCCAGCGGAACAATTCGCCGAAACCGGGAATTTCCTTGTCCTTGATCCGGTCCAGCGCCTCGGGGGTTACGTCGCGCCCGGTCAGGCCGGTGCCGCC
>JAGREF010000179.1 GCA_020446665.1 Sphingomonadaceae bacterium | reverse complement strand
ACAAAGGCCTGCCGCCCCACGCGCAGCAATTCGCGCAGCATCAGATCGGGCCGCTCCGCCGTTTGCAAGGTCTGGCTGAGGATCGTCAGATCGAACGCACCATCGGGATAATCACCCAGATCGCTGTCGGCATCGCCCTGCACCGCTGACAGGCCGCGCGCCACACAGCGTTCGACCAGTTCCGGATCAATCTCCAGCCCGCGTGCATCCACGCCGCGCTCGCTTTCCAGCACCGCCATCAGCGCGCCATCGCCGCAGCCAACATCGAGCACCCGCGCGCCCTGCGGCACATTGCGCGCAATCACCGCCAGATCGGGGCGCAATTTGCTCATCGCCGGGCTCATGCAAGGAACCCCTTCACCACCCGGTCGAGCGCGGGCACATCGAGCAGGAAGCTGTCATGGCCATAGGGCGCAGACAATTCGACAAAGCTGACCTTCGCCCCGGCAGCATTAAGCGCATGGACGACATGGCGGCTTTCCGCGGTTGGATAGAGCCAGTCCGTATCGAAACTGATCACGCAGAAGCGGGCCGGGTGGTTGGCGAAAGCATTGGCGAGCATCCCGCCATGTTCCTCTGCCAGATCGAAATAATCCATCGCCCTGGTGATGTAGAGATAGGAATTGGCGTCAAACCGGCGGGTAAAGCCACTGCCCTGATAGCGCAGATAGCTTTCCACCTGGAAATCGGCATCAAAGCCGAAACTGGGCACTTCCCGATCCTGAAGGCGGCGGCCGAATTTCTCTGTCAGCCCCTCTTCCGAGAGATAGGTGATATGCGCTGCCATGCGCGCGACGGCCAGGCCGGCATCGGGCGCGCTGTTGCTGCCGTAGTAGTTCCCGTCCTGCCAGTTGGGATCAGCCATGATCGCCTGCCGCCCGACTTCGTGAAAGGCGATATTCTGCGCGCTGTGCCGCGCAGTGGTGGCAATGGCGAGCACGCGCTCGGCCCGCTCCGGCCAGTTGGCGGCAAGGCTGAGCACTTGCATCCCGCCCATGGAACCGCCCACAACCGCATGCAATTTCCCGATTTCCAGCCCGTCCAGCAAGGCAACCAGCCCGCGCACCATGTCGCGAATGGTGATGACGGGGAAACGCATCCCCCACGGCTGTCCATCCGCCGCTTCGCTCGCCGGGCCGGTTGAGCCGAGGCAGGAGCCGATCACATTGGCGCAGATCACATGGAAACGATCCGTATCAATCGGCAGGCCGGGGCCGACCATGCGTTCCCACCAACCCGGCTTGCCGGTGATCGGATGCGTACTGGCGACATATTGATCACCGGTCAGCGCGTGGCAGATCAGGATCGCATTGGACTTGTCTTCCGACAGCTCGCCATAGGTTTCATAGGCGATGTCAACACCTTCCAGCACCTGCCCGCTATCCAGCGGGAGTGGCTGCGGAACCTTGTAGGTCTTGGAGGCGGTTGCATTGGCCATGGAGAGCGGCACTTGGGGCCTGTCACGCAGTGTGTCAATGAGGCTGTCCAAGCCAGAGCAAAGCGTCTATGCGCGGCGCCGATATGAGCGACCAACCGACTCCCAAGCCATGGATCGAAGCCATCCACGCTTATGTGCCCGGCAAGGCCAAGGCAAGCGACGGGCGCGAGCTGATCAAGCTGTCCGCCAATGAGAACCCGCTGGGCACCAGCCCGGCGGCCGTAGCGGCCTTTGCCCAGGCAGCCCCGGCGGCGCGCTATCCCGATCCCGATTCCACTGCCCTGCGCACTGCCATCGGCGAGACGCACGGGATCGATCCGGCGCGGATCGTGTGCGGCACCGGTTCGGACGAACTGCTCAATCTGGCGGCGCAGGCCTATGCCGGTCCGGGCGATGAAGTGCTCTATGTGCGCTATGGCTTTTCCGTCTATGATATTGCCGCGCGGCGTTGTGGAGCCACACCAGTGGTCGCGCCCGATGCCGATTACGGCACAGATATGCAGGCGCTGCTGGCACTGGTGAGCGAGAAGACCCGGGTGGTCTTTCTCGCCAATCCCAA
>JAGREF010000178.1 GCA_020446665.1 Sphingomonadaceae bacterium | reverse complement strand
TGCAGCAGGACATGAAGAAGCTCATCGCCTATTCCTCCATCGCGCACATGGGCTTCGTCACGCTTGGGCTTTTCATCGCCTGGCCCATCCTCGCGCGCACCGGAATTACAAGTGGTGTAGCCATGGGCCTCTCCGGGGCAATGCTGCAGATGATTTCACATGGTTTTATTTCCGGTGCATTGTTTCTTTGCGTCGGAGTCCTGTATGACCGGATGCACAGCCGGAAGATTGCTGACTATGGCGGTGTCGTGAATACCATGCCGCGCTTTGCCGCCTTTATGGTGCTGTTTGCGCTGGCCAATGCGGGGTTACCCGGTACTTCGGGCTTTGTCGGCGAATTCATGGTGATTCTGGCCAGTTTCAAGGCGGGTTTCTGGTATGCCTTCCTGGCATCTATCACCCTGATTCTGGGTGCGGCTTATACGCTGTGGCTGGTCAAACGCGTCATATTCGGTGCAGTGGCCAATACGGCTGTCGCCAGCCTTGTGGATATTTCAGCCCGGGAAATGCTGATTCTGTTGCTCGTGGCCGGTGGCGTGCTTTGGCTTGGCCTGTGGCCAGCGCCTCTCGCTGATGTGATGTCCGCAAGCGTCGATCATCTGGCCATGCAGATCACGCAATCCAAGGTGCAGGCGGGACTATGAATTATTCGCTCCTGGACTTGTCTGCCCAGTTGCCTGAAATCGTGCTGGCCAGCGGGATCTGTGTCCTGCTGATTGTCGATCTGTTCGTGCGCGACAGCGCGCGTGACTTCAGCTACCTGCTGGCGATTTTCCTGCTGGCCGGTGTTGCGTGGGTGTTGATCGGTACAGGGCCGGACAGCACAGCGCATTTTGCGGCTGGTGGCTCATATGTGTCCGATGCACTGGCGCGGGTCCTCAAGTTGTTTGCGGTAACGGCCGTGGCATCGGTCTTTCTGTACTCGCGTCCCTGGCTCCGCAGCAGGGAACTGCATTTCGGTGAGTACTACGTTCTGGGCTTGTTCGGCCTGCTCGGGATCATGGTGCTGGCCTCGGGTTACAGCCTGCTTGTCAGCTATATCGGGTTGGAAATCCTGTCGCTAAGCCTGTATGCGATAGTGGCCTTCGACCGCGACGCGTCCCGGTCGGCCGAAGCGGCGATGAAGTACTTCGTGCTGGGTGCAATTGCTTCGGGCACCTTGCTCTACGGCATGTCGCTCGTCTATGGCATCACCGGCACGCTGCAGATCGGGGAGCTGCAGACGGCCATCGCCGCACAGTCGGGTGTGGTCGGCCTCTGGGTTGGTCTTGGATTCATGGTCGCAGGTGTCGCCTTCAAGTTTGGCGCGGTGCCTTTTCATATGTGGGTACCGGACGTCTATGAGGGTGCGCCAACCCCGGTCACTCTCTATATCGGTACGGCACCGAAGCTCGGTGCGCTGGCATTGGCTGTCCGCATTCTGGTCGAGGGCTCGGCAGGCCTCGCCTCGTTCTGGGAACCGATGCTGGCGGCGCTCGCGGTGTTGTCGCTGATCCTTGGCAACGTGGCCGCAATCGCACAGAAGAACATCCGGCGAATGCTTGCGTACTCCACGATCTCACATGTCGGATTTATTCTGCTGGGTCTGATGGCGGGCAGCCCGGGCGGTATACAGGCTGCGCTCTTCTATACGATCGTTTATGTGATCATGGCGGCGGGCGCCTTCGGTTTTCTTGTCATGCTGGGCAGTCAGGGCCAGGAAATATATGACCTGGATGATCTGCGCGGCCTCTGGCAGCGCAGTCCGTGGTTTACGCTGATGATGGCCCTGCTGATGTTCAGCATGGCGGGTGTCCCGCCGCTGGCCGGTTTCTATGCCAAGTGGTGGGTCCTTTCCGCGTTGCTGAACTCGGGCTATCTGGGGCTGGCGATAGTTGGTGTGCTGACCTCCGTGATTGGCGCCTTTTACTACCTGCGCGTCATCCGCCTGATGCTGTTCGACAATGGCGGTACAGCCAGTACGGTTGGTCTGCCGCTGGACCTCAAGCTTGTCCTTAGCGTCAATGCCTTGCTGTTGCTCGGTATCGGCCTGTTCCCGGACCGCCTCCTGGATCTCTGTGCGTATGCTGCTGCGCTGATCTGATTCCGGTCCGTTTCCCGACGGTTGCCTCGCTGCTGCGAAATGGCTACCATGCATAGCTGCGCTGGTGCGGGGTGGAGCAGTCTGGCAGCTCGTCGGGCTCATAACCCGAAGGTCGTCGCTTCAAATCCGGCCCCCGCTACCAATTGCGCACTGCCAGC
>JAGREF010000177.1 GCA_020446665.1 Sphingomonadaceae bacterium | reverse complement strand
CGCAAGGACGATCCGGGCGAGCTGTTCGATTGGTCCAGGTTGGCCCGGTTGAAGCTCGCTCTGGCGACGCCGAAGGTCAGCCTGGGCGCGCCTTTTCCCAATGATGGCGCCTTCCTGCTGGGGCTGGAACGCTTCGGCTACGACATTTCGGATGGCCGCGCGGCGGTGGCCGCATTCCAGCGGCGATGGCGTCCCAAACGGATCGATGGCGAAATCGATGGCGAAATCGGTGCGATCCTGTTCGCACTGCTCTTGGAACGCGACCGCGGACAGGCTAGGTAGGCCGTGCCAGGGGGCCGGGCAGCCGCGTCGGAACATGTTTCCGCCGAGGAAAGTCCGGGCTCCACGAAACAAGGGTGGCGGGTAACGCCCGCCGGGCAAGGGGGTGTGTCCCCCAAGCCAAGGGAAAGTGCCACAGAGAGTATACCGCCGATGGCGCCTATGCGCACAGGCAAGGGTGAAAGGGTGCGGCAAGAGCGCACCGGGGTTCTGGCAACAGCGCCCGCATGGCAAACCCCACCCGGAGCAAGGCCGAATAGGGGCGGCGCGCTGCGAGCTTCGGCTCAAGGCAGGTCTGTTTCGGACCCGACCGCCCGGGTTGGCTGCTTGAGCTGCGGAGCAATCCGTGGCCCAGATGAATGGCTGCCACTGTCGATACGGTCCCGAATGGGATACCGTCGGCGGGACAGAACCCGGCTTACAGGCCCCCTGGCACCTTGCCTGTAGCGCTGCCCGCGATAGGATGGCTCCCATGGTTAGAAATGCAAAGCGCCTTACCGCCGGATTGGCTGCCATGACGCTGCTCGCTGCGCCGTCATGGGCGCAGGAAAAGGTCGGCGAGGAAGAGACCCAAGTACCGGGCGCTGTTCCCGGCCATGCCCCTTTGCTCGACATGGTATTCGGCCAGTTCCCCTATGCGGAGGAATTGCCCGGAACACCGCGCCCGACCTACGAGCTGCGTTATAGCGACGATGCCGACTGGCCCGATGATGATTATCTAAAGGGTGATATTGAAGCCCGTATCCGTGAGGAAGGAGTAGAATTCCTCTCCATTGACCGGGAAATGCGGACAATCCGCCTGCGCACCACGCGCCCCGGCATTCGCAGCCTGAAGCTGGTGCCGGCAGAAATCGTGCTGGTCGAAGATACCGGGCCAGAGCTGAGCTGCAACAAGACCTATGCCGAGATCGTGCTCAAGCCTGATGATCCCGAAGTGGTTGAGCCGGGTATCCGGTGGACACGCCCCTCCGGCACCTGCCCCAGCGCGCGGATGTTCAGCTGGCTTCGAAATGTAATGGTCGAAGGTGTTGATGCGCAGGGAGGCCGTCTGTTCGTCGTCGTCGCGCAGGATGAGCGTTGGTATCACAACGAGACTTTCGATGATCAGGGTCGCCCGCAATTCCACGGCAGCGGCAAGCACGACTGGCCTGACCTGTCCGTTATGTTCGAAGCGCCTGTCGATGAGCGACTGGCGGCGATCCGCGTGTGGGAGCTGGACGAGGCCCTGAAGGCAAAAATGATCGGTGAATTGCCGTGGCAGAATATCGAGACACGCGATTAGCCTTGGAGCAGTTTCATGTGACACTTGTTTACTTGTCCGGTCCGACTTTTGGTTTAAATAGTTACCAATGGCCGGTCAGGGGGCTGGTCGTGCATTGCCGGGGGCAAATAACCGGCACATATCGGGCGTAATGATAGTCGCAAAGAGACGACCTCCGCCTGTCTTGATGGTTTGTATGAATGTTCCTCCCTCGGGGTG
>JAGREF010000176.1 GCA_020446665.1 Sphingomonadaceae bacterium | reverse complement strand
TTTCACCCTTGCCTGTGCCCTTTAGAGGCCATCGGCGGTATACTCTCTGTGGCACTTTCCCTGAATGGCGCGCCGAAACGCGCCACCCGGCGGGCGTTACCCGCCACCCTTGCTTCGTGGAGCCCGGACTTTCCTCGGCCCTCGACCCGCTCATCCTGAGCCTGTCGAAGGACGCGGCTGCCCGGCCCCCTGGCGCGGCCTATCTAGTCGTTCCGCGATCACGATCCAAGAGCAGCTGAAACAGGATTGCACGAATTTCGCCATCCACCTCGCCATCAATCAGTTCCGGACGCCAGCGCCGCTGGAACGCCTCCACCGCCTTGCGTCCGTCGGTAATGTCATAGCCAAAGCGTTCCAGCGCCAGATAGAAGGCCCCGTCATTGTCAAACGGATCGCCCAGTTCCAGCCGGGTCGGGCGGGCGAGGCACAGGCGATGTTCGGCCAGCCGCTGCCAGGGGAACATCTCACCCGGATCCACCTTGCGCGCAGGGGCAACATCGGAATGGGCCACGACATTGGCGCGCGGAACGTCATATTGCTTCACGATCCGGTGCAGCAGCGGCAACAGCGCATCGATCTGCGCCTCGGCAAAGGGGCGATAGCCCAGCGCATGGCCGGGATGGTCCAGTTCGATCCCGATACTGGCAGAATTCACATCCTTGTGCCCGCGCCAATAGGAGGCACCGGCATGCCAGGCGCGCTTTTCCTCTGGCACCAGACGAATGACTTCGCCTTCCTCGGTAATCAGGTAATGCGCTGAAACCTGCGCTTCCGGATCGCAAAGCCGCTCCAGCGCGCTCTCCATCGGCTTCATCTCGGTATAATGCAGCACCACCATTTCAATCGGCAGCGCCCGCTCGTTCCAGTTAGGACTCAACACCTCCCTGTGAACAAGCTCATCCATCTCAGCCGATCATCCCGCTCATATCCTGCGGCAGCACTGCGCCCAGCACCAGGGAGCCTTCATCCAGCACATATTGCAACCCGCCCCCGGTCTGCTGCGCCAACAAAGCCAGCATATGGGCGGCGGCAGTGCGGCTGGTGAGTTCGCCGGGTTCCAGTTTCCCCTCCAGCGCGCGCCCGATCACCGGATCAAAGGCGATCTTGGGGCCGGCAGCACGCACGGCAATCTCGCTTGCCCCGTCACGGATTTCAGCGCCGATATCGAGCGTTCCGCCGCGCACCAGCGCATCAATCGCGATTTGCGCGAAATTGAGCAGCACCTTCACCGCCGGTTTGGGCAATTCATGGCCGGGGAGCGACCAGTTGGCCTGTATCCGCCCGCTATCGCCCAGCAGGGCCATGACCAGCGCCTGCGGTTCTTCCACCGGCACGCGGTCCCCAAATCCGCCCGCTGCACCGAAGGCAAGCCGGAAGAACTTCAGCTTGTCAGTGCTGATCTTCGCGCTCTGCTCCAGCAGTTCGAAACAACGCTGGCGCATTTCGGGGTCTTTTTCATCCGCCAGCAGTTCCAGCCCGTTCGACAATGCGCCCACCGGGCTGAGCATGTCGTGGCACAGGCGCGAACAGAGCAGGCTGGCAAGTTCAGTGGGATCGATATCATTCATCTTGGAGCTGAGCTTCCTTAAGCGATGTCACACATGTCACAGTGTCCTGACGCAAAAAATCCGCCATTGCACAGGGCCATTCTGGCAGGCTGAGCATAATGGGCAAACTTGCACGTCATAACCATGCCTTACGCTGCACAGACCGAGTAGGAAAGCGCTTCAAAGCCCTCTTCCCCATCTCGCCAGAAATTCACCCGGTCAGCGGCGATAATCGCCCAGATCCGGCCATCGCCCGCAGCCATGGCCCCGTCCGTCGCAGATGGCTCTGCCCCGCCGACCGGATGGGAATGGTAATAGCCGAGCACTTGCGGCCCACCCTGCCGCGCCGCGCGATGGGCATCAATCAGCGCCTGCGGGTCGATCTCGAAATGCGTTTCAGGCTGCGGGTGGACATTGGCGGCAGGCTGTATGGCAGTGATCCGCGCACCCTGCCCCAGCAACAGGCCGCAGCATTCGTGCGGATGAGTGGTGGCGGATTCTGCAAGGAGTTGGTCTACCAGTCTTGCAACCACCTCTATCCCCGTTCGCCCTGAGCCTGTCGAAGGGCCGCCCTTACTTCTCGCGAGGCGTGAGATTTCACCCCAATCCCCACGGATCAAAGCCAGTTTCTTCTTCCGCGACCAGCCCTTGATCTGCCTTTCAGCTTCAAGCGCTTCAATTCGGGTCGGGAAATCCTGTGACCAGGCCAGCTCAACGGGCAAATATTTGCGCGTAAACCCCTGGACAAGGCCGCTCTGGTGATCGGCAACGCGCCGCTCAAGATCATCCGTGTGCCCGGTGTAGAACACACCGCCGCGACAATGCAGAATGTAGGCCCAAAATGGCATAGGGCATCGCTAAAAGAAGGACGGCCCTTCGACAAGCTCAGGGCGAACGGATAGAGGAGACGGAATGAGTTCCCAACCCGCCATTGCCGGTACCACCGCCAGCGCAGGCCGCCTCGACAAGGCGCTGGCCGACGCGACAGACCTGTCTCGCGAGCGGGTGAAGGCCCTGATTGCCGAAGGCGCGGTAATGGTGGGTGGTTCGCTGGCCAGCAGCGCCAGCGCCAAGGTGGCGCAAGGCACAGTCTTTGCCATCACCCTGCCCCCGCCGGTGGAATCCGCCGCGCAGCCGCAGGACATCGCGCTGGAGGTGGTGTTTGAAGACGCGCATCTGATCGTGATCAACAAGCCGGCGGGGATGGTTGTCCATCCGGCAGCGGGCAATCCCGATGGCACGCTGGTCAACGCCCTGCTCCACCACTGCCGCGGTCAACTATCCGGGATTGGCGGCGTCGCGCGGCCCGGCATTGTCCACCGGATCGACAAGGATACCTCCGGCCTGCTGGTCGTCGCCAAGAGCGATGCCGCGCATGAGGGGCTGGCGCGGCAATTTGCCGATCATTCGATTTCCAGAACCTATCGCGCAGTCTGCGCAGGCCATCCCAAGCCACTGGAAGGAACGATTCGCGCCCGGATTGGCCGGTCAGACGCCAATCGCAAGAAAATGGCTGTGCTGCCGGACGATTCCAGCCGGGGCAAACACGCGGTCACGCATTACAAGGTGTTGAAAGACCTTGCCGATTCCAGCCTGATCGAATGTCGGCTGGAGACCGGGCGAACCCACCAGGTGCGCGTTCACATG
>JAGREF010000175.1 GCA_020446665.1 Sphingomonadaceae bacterium | reverse complement strand
CGTCGAACACGCCCCAGCGCCATTTGTCGACCAGCAGGCCGAACGGCAGGAAGGCGATCTTGTCCATCGCCTGCCGCAGCAGCAGGCCGATATCCTTGTCCTCGCCGGGTACATCCTTGCGATCGAGCATGCCGATCTGGACCAGATATTCCGGGGTGATCGACAGCGCGATCATATCGCCAATAGCCTCGTGGAAGCCGTCATTCGCGCCGTTCAGATAGAGATAGGGCTGATCCTTGTAGGCGCGCTGGTAATAATTGTGGCCCAGCTCGTGATGGATCACGACAAAGTCATCCGCATTGCGCTTGATGCACATCTTGATGCGAATATCGTCCTTATTGTCGATATCCCATGCGCTGGCATGGCAAACCACTTCGCGATCAGCAGGCTTGGTGAAGAGCGAGCGGGACCAGAATGTATCGGGTAGCGGGGCAAAGCCCAGCGAGGAGAAGAAATTCTCGCCCGCCTTGACCATGTCCATCTCGCTCAGCCCCTTGGCCGCGATCAGATCGGTCAGATCATAGCCGATATCGCCTGCGCCCTGCGGGGCCACCAGCGGGTAGATATTGCCCCATTCCTGCGCCCACATATTGCCCAGCAGATCGGCACGGATCGGGCCGGTCTTGGGCTGCACTTCGTCGCCATATTTCTCGTTGAGTTTCCAGCGGACATAGGTGTGCAGCGCCATGTAAAGCGGCTTCACCTCTTGCCACAGCCGCTCCATCTCGCCTGCAAATTCTTCCGGCGGCATGTCATAGCCGCTGCGCCACATCGCGCCCACATCGGCAAAGCCCAGTTCGCGCGCGCCTTCATTGGCGATGGCGACCATGCGGGCATAATCTTCTTTCATCGGTGTGCCGACATTATCGTGCCAGCTGGCCCACATTTCCGCATATTCGGCAGGCGTGCGGTCGAGATTGCCCATTTCCGCTTCAATGTCAGACCCGCTGATAGCTTCGCCATTCAGCGTGCCCTTGCCCTTGCCATATTGCGAATTGAGCCAGGTCGCGATTTCGTTCAGCTCAGTGGCTGCTCCTTCTGTCGTTGGCGCAGGCAGGACAATGCCGTTGCGCAGGATGTTGAGCTTGCGATGCGTGTTGTAATCCAGCCCTTCGACCTGCGCATATTTGGCCGCTTCCAGCGCGTAATTCACGCTCTTTTCCGTGCCGATGGCACCATAGCGTGCGGCCAGCGCGTCAGAATCGTCAGTGATAAAGTTGGCGTTGATCCAGAACACCTTGCTCGCTTCGACAGAGAAATCGAACAGGTCCTGTTCCACCCCTTCAACCCATTCCTTCGCCCCTTCAGGCGTCATCGGCGGGGCCGCTTCCGCACTCGCCGTGTCGGCAGGCTGGTGATTGTCAGCCAGTGCCGGAGAGGCAAGGCACAGGGCAATGGCGGAAAGCGCAGCGGGGGCGAATTTCATGAGAGAATTTCCTAAGCGACTGATTGTTTCGATTGCGACCAGATTGGACGTGCAGGCCGACCAAATCAAGCCGGTTTCCTGCTCAAGCGTTCGGCGGCAAGCGCAATGATGATACCGACAAAGCTGATCACCCATGCTGCCATCTTGACTGGTTGCAGCGTTGAATGGATCGCAGCGTAGCTGTCACTGCCCTCGCCCGCCAACAATTCCTTCAGCTGCAGGATTGTCTCGCCAAGGTCGCTGAGCAGGAAAAACACCGCTGCCCAGACGATTATATTGCCCAGAACCCGCACCGCGCCCTTGCCGTTGCGGCGGAACCAGAGCCCTCCCAGCCATGCGCCAAAGCTGTAAATCACGATAAAGAGCAGATCGGTCAGCATGGCCGTGCGGGCTTGGCCGAGCAGCCCGGCTGCCTCCCATTCCGCCTGGATACGGTTCACCTCTGCAGCACTGTTCGCTGCCTGGTGATCGAGTATCCCTCCCGGCACAGCGTCAATAGCAAGCGGGACATGGAAACTGTGGGTGATGCCAAAGGCGATCAACCCGCCAATCCACCAGCCAAGGAAAGCCCTATAGCTCTTCATTGCAGGAAACTCACAAGTTGTTCGCCCAATGCACTTTCCGTCACCGAGCTCATATGTGTTCCCTGAATTTCTGCGAGTTGCGCATCGGGTAAGGCCTCTGCCAGCGCATGGGGCGACCCATTATCGCGATCCTCACTACCGCATAGCACGAGTGTGGGCATCGTAATCGCGGCCAGTTGCTCCGGCGTGGTGTCTCCGACCGACTGGAGCAACAATCGCGCCGCCACCCGGTCCACCTTTTGCGTTTTCATAAAGCTCTTGGCGAAAAAGGCCGGGTCGCCCATGTGTATCTCGTCATAGCGATCAATCGCGTCGATGAAGAAATGTGCGCGCCGCGCCCAGCCCGCCAGCCCTTCCAGCCCCATGCCTGAAAGTACCAGCCTGCGAGGTGCGAGACCGGATATTACCGCCCTGGCCGCAGTGCGCGAGCCGAGCGAGAAACCGACCAGATCGAATTCGCCCAAGCCGAACGATGTGACCAGAGCCTGCACATCGCGCACCAGAACATCTTCCGGATAATCCGCCGGTTCATGTGGCTTGGAACTGTGCCCATGCGCCCGCAGATCAGGCATGACCACTTCAAACCCAGCCTCGACCAGTTTCGCCGCATGGCCGAAACGGACCCAATTGGTCTGTGCATCGGAAAACAGCCCATGCAGCATCACGACTGGTCGCCCTGCGCCCATGCGATGCACCGCAAGTACGACGCCGTCAAAAGAGGCGATCATCTCAGTTGTCATGGACGGCAGGGCTAAGCCCAATCAGCGGAAGATGCAATTTGTCCCGGCCCACAAGTCCGTAACCGGAGCATCCGGATCGTCGCTGGCAAACAGGCCGGAGACGATGGCATCGCCTTCACCCATGGTGAATTCCTCGCCAATAGTACTGTCGGCAAAGGGCGTGGCAGCATCGCCCAGCTCCGCGCGGGTTTCAGACGGCAAATAGGGCGCCCCATTGGCCGACCACCCGACAAAGATGCCGTCCATGAAATTCAGCGTCAGCCCTTCATAGGCGGAAAATTCCATCGCCCCCGCGCCGCATTCGCCATTGGCATCGCGTGATTGCGGCTCACCCAGCAACGGGATCAGCGTCGCTTCGGTCTCTGCGCGGGAGGAGCCGAACGGCACAGCAACATCCTCTGCGCCACCAGTCAGCGTGATTCCGCCCGCCCCCAACTGCGCACTTGCCTGCGCAACAGGGACAATATCCTCGTCTTGTGTGACTGTATCGGCTTGCTCTGCCCCGCTGCAGGCGGCCAACGCCAGGGCGAATGCCACGATAATCAGGCGCATGGGTTGTCTCCTCTGATTGCTGGCAGACAAGCTAGGGTGACTGCCCTGCGCTGTCGATCCGTAGGGAAATCTTTCCCCCGGCCATCATTAAAGCTTGCTCATTATAAGCCCCCTTATTATTTGCCGCGGAATGGACAATATCGGATATCTCCTGGCTGATGCAGCGCGTCTCTTGCGGCGGCGCTTTGACCAGCAAGTACAGGGACATGGCGTAACCGGGCCACAGGCACGGCTGCTGCTCATCCTCAACGCGAATAGCGCCCAAACGCAGGCCTATTACGCTGATCAGATGGAAGTTGAGCCAATCACCCTGTGCCGGATGGTAGATCGGCTGGCGGAAGCGGGGCTGGTGGAACGTCGACCCAGCCCGACAGATCGCCGCGCACGGCAATTATTTCTGACCAATGAAGGCCAGTCGCGGATTGAGCAATTGCGCGTGGATGTGGACGTGATGATCAATGACATGATGCAGGGGCTGAGCCAGCAGGAACATGAGACCATGCTGAGCCTGTTACAGACAATCCGTGCAAATCTGGCCCCGCAGGAAATGATGCAGGAGGCAGCCCATGGCTGAAGCTGATCCCCAGATCTCCGGCGAAGCTGCAGCATCAGGCGATGCAGTACCTGCCAAGCCAAAGCGGAAGCTGGGCAAGCTCTTCCTGATGTTCTCCGCGCCCTTGCTCATCATCATTGCTGCGGGGGCCTATTGGTACTCGCTGCAAGGCCAGGTCAGTACGGACAATGCCTATGTAAAGCAGGACAAGGTCGCGGTGAGCGCAGAAGTCAGCGGCAGACTGATTGATGTGCGGGTCAAGGAAGGTCAGGAAATTGAAGCTGGCGCCCTGTTGTTCCGGATTGATCCTGAACCCTATCAGCTGGAAATCCAGAGCGCACAGGCCGCTATCGCGGGCGCGCAGGCGAATGTGACCACGCTGTCCAATGATTCTGCTCTATCGGGGGCAGACATTGCAGCGGCACAGGAAGACATCGCCTTTACTCGCGCCACCCTGCAACGTCAGGAAGCCCTTTGGGCGCGCGGTTTCACGACCAAGGCTGATCTTGATGCGGCGCGCCATGGCGTAAACGAAGCGCAAGAACGGCTGCGTGCTGCTCAGGCCCGCCAGCGCGAAGCCCGCGCCCGGCTGGCCACGGGTGCTGCCGTTCCCGGCGAAAATCCGCAAGTCGCCGCTGCCCGGGCCAAACTGGCAACGGCGCAGCTCAACCTGTCACGCGCAGAAGTACGCGCACCGATCAGCGGGCAGGTGGCGGAATCGGACCGTCTGCAGCCCGGCCAGCAGGTCATTCCCGGCCTGCCCATGCTGACGCTGGTGGAAAGCCGCAGCAGCTATGTCGAAGCGAATTTCAAGGAAACCGATCTGGCAGACATGCAGATCGGGCAACGCGCCGAAGTGAGCTTTGACGCTTATCCCGGCGTAAAACTGAAAGGTCGTGTTTCATCGATCGGGGCCGGGACAGGTTCGGAATTCTCTGTCCTCCCCGCTCAGAACGCCACCGGCAACTGGGTGAAAGTGACGCAGCGTGTCCCGGTGCGCATCACCCTTGATGAGAAGAGCCCACGCCAGCTGATCGCCGGCCTTTCTTCGCACGTCACCGTGTTCACCAACGAGGACAAGGTCCGCTAGGCCAGTGGCGAGCACCGCTATCCAACCGGGCAAGCCGACACCCGTCAACAATGCCGCCGCGCCCGTAACGGACGAGCCGCTGCTGCCGGTGGCTAATCACGCGCTGCTGCTGGTGGGCGTGATGATGGCATCGCTTGTCCAGATCCTCGACACGACGATTGCCAATGTTGCTCTGCCGCATATGCAATCTGCGCTGGGGGCAACACCGGAATCGGTGACCTGGGTCCTCACCAGCTATATCGTTGCGTCGGCAGTGGCGATGCCGATCACAGGCTGGCTGGCGGATCACATCGGAGCGCGGCGGCTTTTCATCCTGTCCACAGCGGGTTTCGTGCTGACATCCATGGCCTGTGGGCTGGCACAGAACCTCGAAGAAATGGTGCTTTTCCGAACATTACAGGGCATTAGCGGGGCCTTTATCGGGCCATTGTCGCAAAGCTTCATGCTCGATACGTCACGCCCAAGCCGCCATCCGCAAATGATGGCCTTGTGGGGCATGGGCGTGATGATCGGCCCGATCATGGGGCCTGTTCTGGGTGGGTGGCTGACAGAGAACTTCGACTGGCGCTGGGTCTTCTTCGTGAATCTGCCGCTCGGGCTTTTCTCGCTATCGCTCATGCTGGCCACTCTGCCCAAGCGACCCGCCATGCGCCGCAAGTTCGACCTCACGGGCTTCGCGATCGTCGGCCTGGGCCTGGCGTCCATGCAGCTTTTCCTCGACCGGGGCATGCAGATTGACTGGTTTGAATCGGGGGAGGCGTGGATTTACACCGGAATTGTGATTTCCTGCCTGTGGATGGGGACAATCCATTTCGCGACCACCAAGAACTCTCTTTTCGACCCGCATCTTTTCGCTGACCGGAATTTCCTGATTTCCTGCGGCTTCATCCTCATGGTTGGCTGCGTCATGTATGCAAACATGGCTCTGTTCGCTCCCATGATGCAGAATCTGCTTGGCTATAGCGTGATCGAGACTGGCACCTTGATGATGCCGCGAGGCGTCGGGGTCATGATCAGCATGCAGGTGGCCGGATTGCTGATGCGCCGAGGCGTGGATGCCCGCATACTCGTTGCATCTGGCTTTCTGCTGATGATCTTTTCGCTCTGGCAGATGACCGGCTGGTCGCTTGATGTCGATAGTTACCACATCGTCGCTACCGGAGTGATTCAGGGATTGGGGATTGGCTTCATTTTCATGCCGCTCAACACCGTCGCTTTCGTAACCTTGCCGGCAAGGTTGCGTACAGACGGTGCAAGCCTGCTCAGCCTGATGCGCTCACTGGGCGGCTCGGTAGGCATTTCGATTGCAACTGTCATTTTGGGCCACAGCATCCAGACGAGCCATTCAGACTTGGCCAGCCATGTGACCAACGCTACCACCAGTGCCATAGATTTCTCTGCGGTTGACCGGTTCCAGGGGGTTGGTGAAGCAGCCCTCGTTGCTCTGGACGGGATGATTAACCGCCAGGCCGCCATGATCGCTTACATCAATGATTTCTACCTGATGATGTGTATGAGCGTCGCTGCCTTGCCATTGATTTTTCTCATGAAGATCAAGCGCTAGGCCACCAGCCCTTTTTGCTCCATCCGCCATTTGACCAGCTCGATCCGGTCTTGCCCGAAAAAGGGTTCGCCATCGAACACCAGCGTCGGTACGCCCCAATGGCCAGCTGCTTCCAGCGCCTGTTGGTTGGCGGCAATTTCGGCGTCGAGTGCATCTGGCTCTGCAGCGACTTCCGCATCCAGTTCGGCAAGGTCCAGACCTGCCTGCATGGCCGCTTCAGAAAGGTGCTCGCCCTCGTGCCAGTTCTCCGCGCCGCCCCAGATCAGCGCCGCCGCCGCATGCGCGAAAGCAAGCCCGCTGCCCTCGCCCGCATCACGCCGCGCCGCCGCCTGCCCCAGCCGGGTGATGCGGCGGATATAGGGCTGCTCTGCCGCAATCTGGCGGGTCGCAATATCCTGCACGATCGGGTCCGGGCGCGGCAGGCCAAAGGGCACACGATGAAACTGCGCCAACCGCGGCACATCGACCAGCAGATAGCGCAGCCAGTTGGGATGGTTTCGCTCAAAGAAATCCGGCTGCCGGATCGCCAGCGGATAGACTGGCTTCAGCGCGATATGCAGGTCATGCGCCTCTGCCAGAGCACGATAGCGCCCGATAGCGAGATAGCTATAGGGCGAACGAAAGCTGAAATAGAGATCTGCTGTCAGGGTCATGGGCCGATGCTAGGCCCATGACACCGATCTGTCAGCCCTTCTTGAGGTGCCGCTGGCCCAGCAGCTCCGCGATCTGCACGGCGTTGAGCGCAGCGCCCTTGCGCAGATTATCGGAAACGCACCACAGGGTCAGCCCGTTATCGACCGTCGGGTCTTCGCGCACGCGGCTTATATAGGTGGCCCCATCGCCCGCGCATTCCACAGGAGTGACATAGCCGCCATCTTCGCGCTTATCGACCAGCATGACGCCGGGGGCCTCGCGCAGGATGTCTTGTGCCTCCGCCGCGCTGATTTCACGCTCGAATTCGATATTCACCGCTTCCGAATGGCCCACAAACACCGGAACACGCACGCAGGTGGCGTTCATCTTGACCTTGGGGTCGAGGATCTTCTTGGTCTCGACCACCATCTTCCACTCTTCCTTGGTGGAACCGTCATCCATAAACACATCGATATGCGGGATGACGTTGAAGGCGATCTGCTTGGTGAATTTACGCGGCTCCACCGGGTCACCGACGAAGATTGCGCGGCTCTGTTCAAACAGCTCGTCCATGCCGGCCTTGCCTGCGCCGGACACGGACTGATAGGTGGAGACAACCACGCGCTTGATCCCGGCCGCATCGTGCAGCGGCTTGAGCGCCACGACGAGCTGCGCGGTCGAGCAGTTGGGATTGGCGATGATGTTCTTCTTCTTGTAGTCATCAATCGCATCCGGGTTCACTTCCGGCACGATCAGCGGCACATCGGGGTCCATCCGCCAATAGGAGGAATTGTCGATCACGACACAGCCCTGCGCCGCCGCCTTGGGCGCATATTCCTTTGCCGGGCCGCCACCTGCGCTGAACAGGGCGATATCATAGCCGGTGAAATCGAAATGCTCGATATTCTTGCATTTCAGCATCTTGCCCGTGTCGCTAAATTCCACTTCCGAACCGGTCGAGCGTGCCGAGGCAACCGCTGCGACTTCATCACAGGGGAATTCACGCTCGGCGAGAATTGCCATCATTTCACGTCCGACATTGCCGGTTGCTCCGACAACAGCCACCCGGTAGCCCATTATAATATCCTTTCAACAAACGCATTGTGCGCTGCAACAACGGCCCGTTAGACCGCTATTTTGCGCAACGCAATCTCACACTATGCCCAGCAGATAGAGAAGCAGCATCACTGCTCCGCCAGATGAACCGGCAAGTCCGAACGCAGCTATCCAGCGTGACCCGGTCTTGCGATAGAACGCCAGCCAGTTGACCAGCGCAAATATCAGCAGAAATACAAAGCTGGCCCCTTCGACCAGCGCGGCAATATTACCCAGCAATACCAGCACGATGGCTGCGCCGGAAATCACCAGCGTGCCGAACCACGGGACATTGCGCGTATCCCGCATGGCAAAAAGCCGGGGCAATTCGCCGTCTCGTGCCGCGCTTTCTGCCAGCCGGGCCGTGGCAAATACCGTGGCATTGATGGCCGATCCTGCCGAAAAGGTCGCCGCAACCGACACGGCGATAAAGCCGGCCAGCCCCAAGGCCTCTCGCCCTGCCAGAGCCAGGGCAACTTCTTCCTGCTGGACGATGGCCGGTGCCCCGGCCAGCATCGTCGCGCCCAGCGCCACGGCAATATAGGTCAGCATGGTCACCAGGATCGCGGCGGGCATGGCCACGGAAATCGTGCGCGGGGCATCACGCATTTCATCATAATCATAGCTGAGCAGTTGGAAGCCTTCATAGGCCATGAAGACCACGCCCATCCCTATCAGTGCCGCACCAAATCCGACCGGCTGCCCGGCCTCCAGCACCAATCGCTCCGGCGCCCAATGCCACAGGCCGAGCCCCGCGAGGCCCAGCAGGATCGCCAGCTTGCCCCAGACAGCGACCTTTTCCAGCAAGGTTGCCTCTGCCGCCCCCAACAGGTTTACCCCTGCCAGCAAGAGTATTGCCCCTATGGCAGCTGCCAGCTTTACCCATTGCGGCGCATGGAAGACATTGGCCGCATAGGCACCGAAGGTCACGGCATAGACCGATACGGTCAGCGTATAGCCGATGATCAAGGTCCACACGACCAGCAGCGCCAGCCGGTTCCAGCCCATATCGCGCAGATAGGCATAGGATCCGCCCGGCTTGTCGATCTGGCGCGTCAACGCGGAATAGGAATGGCCCGATGCCAGCGCCACCAGCCCGCCGAGGAGAAAGCTGAACCATGTCCAGTGCCCGGCGACCGAGATCACCACGCCGAGGGTGGAAAATATCCCGCCCCCGATCATCCCGCCAACCGCCATGGCCCAGGCTCCGCCGGGCCCAAGCGCGCCCTGCGGGTTACTGTCATGCTGGTCTGGCTGGTCCATGATTTGAATCATCGCCTTGCTACTGCGCGGACAAGAAAAAGGGCGCCCCGGCTATTGCCAGAGCGCCCTTTTGGAAACTTGCGTTTCGCGAGGAACTGAAACTCAGTTCGCGCCCTGTGTGTCGCGGCGTTCCGCAATACGCGCACGTTTACCGGTGCGGCCACGCAGGTAGTAGAGCTTCGCACGGCGCACGATACCGCGACGCACCACGGTGATGCTGTCAACGATCGGCGAGTAAAGCGGGAATACGCGCTCCACGCCTTCGCCAAAGCTCATTTTGCGAACGGTGAAGTTGCTGTTGATGCTGCGGTTGGAACGCGCAATCACAACGCCTTCGAAGTTCTG
>JAGREF010000174.1 GCA_020446665.1 Sphingomonadaceae bacterium | reverse complement strand
TTTCGATCCGTGGCTGGCTGCGCCTCATCCGCCGTTTGGGCGGATTGCTGCTGTCGCTAATCCTTTATGTGCCGCTGCATTACCTCTGGCGCATCCTCGCTTATGGTTCGCCCTTCCCCAAGCTGTTCCTCGCGCAGGCCGCTTGGGTTGTCGGCGCGCGGGTGGAAATCAGCGGCACGCCGCTGCGGCGCGATGTGTTCTTCATTTCCAACCATGTCTCCTGGGTTGATATCCTCGCGCTCGCAGGCGCCAGCGGCACGGCCTTCGTCGCCAAGGCGGAACTGTCGAAAGTTCCGGTAATCAGCTGGCTCTGCCGCCTCAACCGCACAGTCTATGTCCAGCGCGAGGCGCGCGGCGATGTGGCGGGACAGATCAACGCGTTGCGAGAATCGCTGGCGGATAATTGGTCAGTCACGGTCTTCCCCGAAGGCACCACGACCGACGGCCATTCGCTGCTGCCTTTCAAAACATCGCTGTTGAAAGTGCTGGAACCGCCCCCGCCCGGCGTGCTGGTGCAGCCGGTGCTGCTCGATTATGGCGCGGTGAGCGAGGAAATAGGCTGGGTCGGCGAAGAAGGCGGGATCAACAATGCCAAGCGCATTCTGGCGCGCAAGGGCAGCTTCCCCGTGCGCATCCGCTATCTCGAACCCTTCAGCCCAGAAGACCACAAGGGCCGCAAGGAAATCGGCGCACGGGCGCGGGCAGAGATCGAAGCCGCGCTGCTGGAAGCACTGGGCAAGCCGCTGCGCGACTTCGCGCATGATGTAGGGCCAGTGCGCTATAATGCGGGGAAATCGGAAGCTGTGAAACCGCCTTTGGATTCCTGATCCGCTTTCGCTATAGGGCCGCGCCATGCCCCACACTTCTCCACCCAAGACCTACCGCGTCAAAAGCTTTGGCTGCCAGATGAATGTCTATGATGGCGAGCGTATGGCTGAAAGCCTCGCCGCGCGCGGCATTGCGCCTGCGGCAGAGGGCGAGGATGCGGATCTGGTCGTGCTCAACACCTGCCATATTCGCGAGAAGGCGGCGGAGAAGGTCTATTCCGATATTGGCCGGCTGGTGAAGGCAGGCGATGCGGCAGGCAAAAGGCCGCTGATCGCCGTCGCAGGCTGTGTTGCGCAGGCCGAGGGTGAGGAAATCATGGCGCGCGCGCCGGCTGTCTCCATCGTGGTCGGCCCGCAGGCCTATCACCGCTTGTCCGAAATGCTCGACAAGGCGGTGGCAGGCGTGCGCGCGACAGACACCGACATGCCGCCCATCGCGAAATTCGATGCCCTGCCCGCCCGCCGCCGCACCGGAGCGACAGCCTTCCTCACCATTCAGGAAGGCTGCGACAAATTCTGCACCTATTGCGTGGTGCCCTACACACGCGGCGCGGAAATCTCCCGCCCGTTCAAGGATCTGATCGAGGAAGCGCAGAGGCTGATCGAAGCTGGCGCGCGCGAGATCACGCTGCTGGGCCAGAATGTGAATGCGTGGACCGGCGAGGACGACAAGGGCCGCGCCATCGGCATGGACGGACTGGTCAAGGCCTTGGCCGCCCTGCCCGATCTGCAGCGTATCCGCTACACCACCAGCCATCCCAATGATGTGACCGACGGGATGATCGCCATGCATGGCGAAGTCGACAAGCTGATGCCCTATCTCCATCTGCCCGTGCAGAGCGGCAATGACCGCGTGCTGAAGGCGATGAACCGCAGCCACACGGTCGAAAGCTATCTGCGCGTCCTGGAACGTTTCCGTGCGGCGCGGCCCGACATTGCCCTGTCCGGCGATTTCATTGTCGGCTTCCCCGGCGAGAGCGAGGCCGAGTTCGCAGACACGCTGAAACTGGTCGATGAAGTCCGCTATGCGCAGGCCTACAGCTTCAAATATTCCCCCCGCCCCGGCACACCTGCCGCGACGATGGAGGATCAGATCGCGAAAGAGGTGATGGAGGATCGCCTCGCCCGCCTGCAAGATGCGCTCAACCGCGACCAGCTGGCCTTTAATCAGGCGAGCGTGGGCAAAAGCTGCACGGTCCTCGTCGAACGCAAGGGCAAGCATCCCGGCCAGTGGCTGGGTAAATCACCCTGGCTGCAAAGCGTATGGTTCGAAGGCGAAGCCGCGATGGGCGACCTCGTCCATGTCCAACTGGTCGAAGCTGGACCGAACTCGCTTGCAGGCAGGATGGTGGAGCGCGTTGCGGGCTAACGCCGCGCGCCCTTAATCTTCGGCAATCCCCAGCGCCCGGCGCTTGTATTCGGTCCAGGTCGCATTGGTCAGCGAATCCCCGCCGGCGTTGGGCGAAACCTTGTACAATGCATGGAGATAGGCCCAGTCGAAGGGGGTCATGCCGTCAGGCAAATCAGCCCCGTCATCGAACAGTGACAGGATGGTCGAGGTAGGGCTGACTTCCCCTTCGGACGTGTCATAGACCGACGCAAAACTGCGCATCGTCGCATAATCGGCCAGCTGCTTGATGGTCTTGCCTGGCACCAGCCGGCTGTCGATCAGCACAATTGAGCCAATCATGTCCATCCGCACCTGCCCCGTCAGGCGGTTTGCGGAAAAAGGATCATTCGCCTGCACTTCACGCGGCGGGTCGCCCACCATGATCGAGGCGAATTCCTTGCCATCCCGCCCTTTGAGCTTGGTTGCATGCCACGCCTGTACGGCGCCGCTCCCTTTCAGCACCCGCTCATATTCGTAATCCAGCGTCGTCTCGAACAGCCATGGTTCTTCCTTGCGCAGGCGCTCGACTTCCTTCTCCAGCACCCCTTCCACGATGATCGGGTTGCCTGTGGATTCCTAGGCCTGGGCGGCAATGGGAGTAAGCGCCAACGACGACAGGCAAGCCAGCAATCCGGCCTTGAAGAGCGAGTAAGCCGTTATTCCTCTGCAGGTTTCGCGTGCCCCTGCCATGGCAAACATGGCTGAGATCTGAAAGCGGGATCGGATTGGTGGTCAATACGTCCCGACGAACGCCTAGCACCAGCCTGATCTGGTGATGCGGCATGCCCAGGTGACAGCCCTGTGACTATCCCCAGCCGCGTTGAGACCGACCGCTTGCGCCTCGCCCTCATCGGCCTATCCTCACGCTCGCTAACCGAAAGGATCGCATGAGTCGCAGGAATACAGGCGTCGAACCATCGGCGTTCGCCCATCCGGAAGAACTCCGCAGCCATACTCGCCGCGCAAGGGCGGAGGTGGCATTTGAAGAACAGGCCGTGCTCGGCACTCTGTTCGGCGATTTCGACGCCAATCTTGTCCATCTTGAAAACCGGCTCGGCGTGTTCATCTCTGCTCGCGGCAACAAGGTGGTGATTGAAGGCACGGATGACGATGTTGCCCGCGCCCGCGACGTGCTGCAGGCCATGCACCAGAAACTGCTTACCGGGCAGGAACTGGATACAGGCATGATCGAATCCATCATTGCCATGTCTAACGAACCAACACTGGACGGAATTGTGACCAAAGACGCGGCGCAGGCTCCGCAAGTGATGATCCGCACGCGGCGCAAGACTATCGTCCCGCGCAGCCCCGGCCAGGTGCCCTATATGCACCAGCTCACCCGCAACGACATTATCTTCGCGCTTGGTCCGGCGGGGACAGGCAAGACCTATCTCGCGGTTGCGCAGGCGGTCAGCCAGCTGATCACCGGCAGCGTGCAACGCCTGATCCTCAGCCGTCCGGCAGTGGAAGCGGGCGAGAAGATCGGCTTCCTCCCCGGTGACATGAAGGAGAAAGTCGATCCCTTCCTGCGCCCGCTTTACGATGCGTTGTATGATTGCATGCCGCCTGAACAGGTGGAGCGCCATATCGCCAGCGGCGTGATCGAGATCGCCCCCATCGCCTTCATGCGCGGGCGCACGCTCGCCGATGCTTTCGTGATCCTCGATGAAGCGCAAAACACCACGCGCGAACAGATGAAGATGTTCCTCACTCGCTTCGGCCAGAACAGCCGCATGGTGGTGTGCGGCGACCCGCGCCAGGTGGATATTCCCGGCGGCGATGCAATGAGCGGCCTTTCCGACGCAGTGCAGAAACTGGAAGGCGTGGAAGGCATCGCCGTCAGCCGCTTTACCGCCGCCGACGTCGTTCGCCACCCGATTGTGGGGCGCATTGTCGAAGCCTATGAGGGCAAGGCCGAGTGACCTCACCCTTGCGGGGGCGCAGGCTTTGGCCATATTTTTGGCTAATCGGCCATTGCGGCTTGCTAATTCTGGGCCTCGCTGCGCTCATGATTGCGCTCCACGATAACGAGGACTGGTTTCTCCTCGCCTCTGTGGCCGTCACAATTTTGGTGTTCCTCTCTGCCCACATATCGTCGGCCCGTACGATAGGCATTGTCTGGTGGCTGGGACTGACAGTGTTTGCAGTTTTCAGCGTGATGTTCTTCACGATCCTCACCTTTGCTGGCCCCGGAAACGGGGCCTTGTGCAAGTCCACCTATGTCTACAGATTTCGCCAGATCATTCCCGTTGGCCCGCCGCAGGAATGCCTGATTCATCATCCGCAAGGGTAAGAGGGGCAACCGTTCCTGCTTTTCCTGAGCTTGTCGAAGGGCCGCTTTTCCTCCACTGCCGCGCCGGTATGAACAACGGCCCTTTTCCAGACTCAGGGTGAACGGAGCTTTTGAGTGAACCTCGAAGTTGAAACCGAAGAATGGCCCGCTGGTGACTGGGCAGCGCTGGCCGCCCGCGCGGCCGATGCTGCGGCGCAGGTGGAACCGGTGCTGGCCAATCCCCGGCTGGAAGCGAGCCTGTTGTTCACCTCTGACGAGGAAGTGCATATCCTCAACCGCGAATGGCGCCAGCGGGACAAGCCGACCAATGTACTCTCTTTCCCCATGCTGGAACGCACCGAACTGCTCGAACTGGGGACAGAGGGGCCACCTGAACTGCTGGGTGACATCGCCCTTGCCCATGCCACTTGCGCGCGTGAAGCGGCAGAAAAAGGGATTTCTTTAGAAGATCATGCCACGCATCTTCTGGTGCATGGCCTGCTTCATCTGACAGGCCATGACCATGTCGAGAGTGACGAGCAAGCCGCCGCCATGGAGGCCCTGGAAATCGCGGCTCTTGCCAAATTGGGAATTGCTGACCCATATGGGGACCGCAACATTTAGGAGTGCAACACACGGCCATGGCCGAACCTGATTCCCAGACGGGAGATGCGGAGAGTAGGAGCGGGCTTTGGCTCGCCATCCGCAAGCTGTTCGAAGGCGATGGAAGCGATCGTTCGCTGCGCGCCCAGCTCGAAGAAGCGATTGACGAACATGAGGAAGAGAACCCCTCTGGCGACACGGCCAGCGGTGATGGGGACCTCTCGTCGATTGAGCGCCAGATGCTGCGCAACCTGCTGCATTTCAGCGAGCATGATGCTGATGACGTTGCGATTCCGCGCGGTGAGATCATCGCCGTGGAAGCCTCGTCCAGCTGGGTGGATCTCGTTGCCGCTTTTGCCGAACACGGCCATTCGCGCATGCCCGTCTATCGCGAGCAGCTCGACGATGTGATCGGGATGATCCACATCAAGGATGT